>NZ_VCDP01000077.1:0-3235 GCF_033949345.1 Xenorhabdus littoralis | reverse complement strand
TTTGCTCTTTAACAATCTGGAACAAGCTGAAAATTTGAAACAATCAGTGATGTGACTTGACATCACTGGTGAGTCTCTCAATAACTCCGCCCGAAGACACCTTCGGGTTGTGAGGTTAAGCGACTAAGCGTACACGGTGGATGCCTAGGCAGTCAGAGGCGATGAAGGGCGTGCTAATCTGCGATAAGCGCCGGGAAGGGGATATGACCCGCAATACCCGGCGATACCCGAATGGGGAAACCCAGTGCAATCCGTTGCACTATCCTGTCCTGAATTCATAGGGGCAGGAGGCGAACCGGGGGAACTGAAACATCTCAGTACCCCGAGGAAAAGAAATCAACCGAGATTCCCCCAGTAGCGGCGAGCGAACGGGGAGGAGCCCAGAACCAGCATCGGCTGGTGTGTCAGTGGAAGCGCCTGGAAAGGCGCGCAGTAAAGGGTGATAGCCCCGTACACGAAGATGCACCAGCCGTGAGTTCGATGAGTAGGGCGGGACACGTGGTATCCTGTCTGAACATGGGGGGACCATCCTCCAAGGCTAAATACTCCTGACTGACCGATAGTGAACCAGTACCGTGAGGGAAAGGCGAAAAGAACCCCGGCGAGGGGAGTGAAACAGAACCTGAAACCGTGTACGTACAAGCAGTGGGAGCCTTGATTTATCAGGGTGACTGCGTACCTTTTGTATAATGGGTCAGCGACTTATATTCTGTAGCAAGGTTAACCGTTTAGGGGAGCCGCAGGGAAACCGAGTCTTAACTGGGCGTTAAGTTGCAGGGTATAGACCCGAAACCCGGTGATCTAGCCATGGGCAGGTTGAAGGTTGGGTAACACTAACTGGAGGACCGAACCGACTAATGTTGAAAAATTAGCGGATGACTTGTGGCTGGGGGTGAAAGGCCAATCAAACCGGGAGATAGCTGGTTCTCCCCGAAAGCTATTTAGGTAGCGCCTCGTGAAGTCATCTTCGGGGGTAGAGCACTGTTTCGGCTAGGGGGTCATCCCGACTTACCAACCCGATGCAAACTGCGAATACCGAAGAATGTTATCACGGGAGACACACGGCGGGTGCTAACGTCCGTCGTGAAGAGGGAAACAACCCAGACCGCCAGCTAAGGTCCCCAAGTCATGGTTAAGTGGGAAACGAAGTGGGAAGGCTCAGACAGCCAGGATGTTGGCTTAGAAGCAGCCACCATTTAAAGAAAGCGTAATAGCTCACTGGTCGAGTCGGCCTGCGCGGAAGATGTAACGGGGCTAAACCATGCACCGAAGCTGCGGCAGCGACATTCCGATGTCGTTGGGTAGGGGAGCGTTCTGTAAGCCGTTGAAGGTGAACTGTGAGGTTTGCTGGAGGTATCAGAAGTGCGAATGCTGACATAAGTAACGATAAAGCGGGTGAAAAACCCGCTCGCCGGAAGACCAAGGGTTCCTGTCCAACGTTAATCGGGGCAGGGTGAGTCGACCCCTAAGGCGAGGCCGAAAGGCGTAGTCGATGGACAACAGGTTAATATTCCTGTACCCGGTGTTACTGCGAAGGGGGGACGGAGAAGGCTAGGCCGGCCGGGCGACGGTTTGTCCCGGTTTAAGCGTGTAGGTGGGCGGTCCTGGTAAATCCGGACGGCTGTGAACACTGAGGCGTGATGACGAGGCACTACGGTGCTGAAGTGGTTGATGCCCTGCTTCCAGGAAAAGCCTCTAAGCATCAGGTAACATTGGATCGTACCCCAAACCGACACAGGTGGTCAGGTAGAGAATACTCAGGCGCTTGAGAGAACTCGGGTGAAGGAACTAGGCAAAATGGTGCCGTAACTTCGGGAGAAGGCACGCTGGCGGCAGGTGAAGGGACAGGCGCCCGGAGCCGAGGCCAGTCGCAGATACCAGCTGGCTGCAACTGTTTAATAAAAACACAGCACTGTGCAAACACGAAAGTGGACGTATACGGTGTGACGCCTGCCCGGTGCTGGAAGGTTAATTGATGGGGTTATCCGTAAGGAGACGCTCTTGATCGAAGCCCCAGTAAACGGCGGCCGTAACTATAACGGTCCTAAGGTAGCGAAATTCCTTGTCGGGTAAGTTCCGACCTGCACGAATGGCGTAATGATGGCCAGGCTGTCTCCACCCGAGACTCAGTGAAATTGAACTCGCTGTGAAGATGCAGTGTACCCGCGGCAAGACGGAAAGACCCCGTGAACCTTTACTATAGCTTGACACTGAACCTTGAGCCTTGATGTGTAGGATAGGTGGGAGGCTGAGAAGTGCGGACGCCAGTCTGCACGGAGCCAACCTTGAAATACCACCCTTGAATGTTTGATGTTCTAACGTCGGCCCGTGATCCGGGCTGCGGACAGTGTCTGGTGGGTAGTTTGACTGGGGCGGTCTCCTCCCAAAGCGTAACGGAGGAGCACGAAGGTTAGCTAATCACGGTCGGACATCGTGAGGTTAGTGCAAAGGCATAAGCTAGCTTGACTGCGAGAGTGACAGCTCGAGCAGGTACGAAAGTAGGTCTTAGTGATCCGGTGGTTCTGAATGGAAGGGCCATCGCTCAACGGATAAAAGGTACTCCGGGGATAACAGGCTGATACCGCCCAAGAGTTCATATCGACGGCGGTGTTTGGCACCTCGATGTCGGCTCATCACATCCTGGGGCTGAAGTAGGTCCCAAGGGTACGGCTGTTCGCCGTTTAAAGTGGTACGCGAGCTGGGTTTAGAACGTCGTGAGACAGTTCGGTCCCTATCTGCCGTGGGCGTTGGAAGATTGAAAGGGGCTGCTCCTAGTACGAGAGGACCGGAGTGGACGCACCACTGGTGTTCGGGTTGTCATGCCAATGGCATTGCCCGGTAGCTAAGTGCGGCAGAGATAACCGCTGAAAGCATCTAAGCGGGAAACTTGCCTTGAGATGAGTCTTCCCTTGTCCCTTGAGGACACTGAAGGAACGTTCGAGACGAGGACGTAGATAGGCCGGGTGTGTAAGCGTAGCGATACGTTGAGCTAACCGGTACTAATGAACCGTGCGGCTTAACCTGACAACACCGAAGGTGTTTTGCGGGGAATTGAGAGAGAGAGTGGGTTTCAAATGCATATTACCAGCAGCTTGTTCGGGATTGAACACAGAATTTGTCTGGCGGCCACAGCGCGGTGGTCCCACCTGATCCCATGCCGAACTCAGCAGTGAAACGCCGCAGCGCCGATGGTAGTGTGGGGTCTCCCCATGCGAGAGTAGGGCACTGCCAGACA
>NZ_VCDP01000076.1:0-20645 GCF_033949345.1 Xenorhabdus littoralis | reverse complement strand
TCCTCCTGGATGCACCATTTTAAACCCCTGTCTTATCAAAGACAGGGGTTTTTCGTTTTCCGTTTTTTAACCATAATATTTTCTTTATTATTTCCTGTCTATAATTCAATCAATGACGTTCTGTCTTTTATATGTAATCAGCGACAAATTGGCTTGTTTCATATAAAGTAAACTTTTAGTAATAATCTTTTAAAACTCCACGGGAGGTCAAATTGATCCCGGATGTATCAAAAGCATTGTCATGGTTAGAGGCAAATCCGAGTGTTTTAGACGGTATTTGTCGCGGCATTGAACGTGAAACATTGCGTGTTACTCCAGATGGTTATTTAGCTAAGACGAAGCATCCTGAATCACTTGGTGCTTCTTTAACGCATAAATGGATTACAACTGATTTTGCTGAATCTTTATTAGAATTCATTACCCCTGTAGATGACAATATAGATAGAACCGTTGACTTTCTTAAAGATTTGCATCGCTATACTGCTCGAAATCTGGACAATGAAAAGATGTGGCCTTTGAGTATGCCGTGTTTTATTGACGGAGAAGATGATATTACTCTGGCACAATATGGCACGTCTAATGTGGGGCGTTTTAAAACATTGTACCGTCAAGGATTAAAAAATCGTTACGGTGCTTTGATGCAGACTATCTCTGGCGTACATTATAACTTCTCTCTGCCAATCAGTTTCTGGCAAGCGTTGTTAGGCGTTAAAGATGCAGAAACGGGAAAAGAACAAATTTCGGATGGTTATTTTCGCCTGATCCGTAATTATTACCGCTTTGGATGGGTGATCCCTTATTTATTCGGCGCATCACCGGCAATTTGTTCCTCATTCTTACGTGGACGAAATACCGCATTATCCTTTGAGGAAACGGAAAAAGGGACTTGCTATCTACCTTATGCAACTTCGTTGAGGATGAGCGATCTAGGATATACCAATAAATCACAGAGTGATTTGAATATCACCTTTAATAATCTCCATACATATGTAGAAGGTCTTAAGAAGGCGATTCATAAACCATCTGTAGATTTTGCGGCAATTGGGATCAAAAAAGGGGATAAGTATCTACAGCTGAATACCAATGTCCTGCAAATTGAAAATGAATTGTATGCACCAATACGCCCCAAACGTGTAGCTGAAGAGGGGGAATCTCCTTCGGATGCCTTGTTGCGAGGCGGGATAGAATACATTGAAGTGCGCGCTCTGGATATTAACCCTTTCTCGCCTATTGGCGTTAATGAAACTCAGATTCGTTTTCTTGATCTATTCTTGATATGGTGTGCTTTGGCTGACGCTCCTGAGATGGAAAATGAGGAGCTTGATTGTTGCCGTCAAAACTGGAATAAAGTCATATTAGAAGGGCGTAAACCGGGGCTGAATATTGGTATTGGTCATGGCATTGAGCAACAGCCACTTGAGGTTGTGGGTCAGGAACTATTCAGGGACTTAGAGCGGGTTGCCGAAGTCTTGGATACTTGTTCAGGGACTCAGTATCAGGCTGTTTGCACAGAACTGGTCACTATGTTTGAAGATCCATCATTAACATATTCCGCTCGTGTGCTGGGTAAGATGAAAGCTCAGGGAATTGTTGGATTTGGGCTGGAGCTGGCAAACAAGTACCATCAGGAATTAGTTGAAGAACCTTATTCAAGTCTGAATGATGAGAGTTTTTCAGTTGAACGAGATGCTTCTGTATCGCGGCAACATAGTCTAGAGCAGCAAGACAGTATGAGCTTTGAGGACTATCTAAAACTTCATGCTGGGTATTAAAAAAAGAAAATGGCCACCTAATGGTGGCCGAATAAAATATCTTAGAGAATAAGGATGATAACAATTTTGCGCGTCTTCATATCTTATGACCAGCCGCAAATGAAAAGGTTTCATCTATCCGAAAAATTTTCGCAAAAAAATCTGACACCTTAGGAGGTAGGATTATGCCTTTATTGGATAGTTTTACAGTTGACCATACTCGCATGGCAGCACCTGCTGTTAGAGTAGCTAAAACGATGAAAACACCTCATGGTGATACCATTACTGTATTTGATTTACGTTTTTGTGTTCCTAATAAAGCAGTAATGCCAGAAAGGGGGATTCATACACTTGAGCATCTGTTCGCGGGTTTTATGCGTGATCATTTGAACGGTGATGGTGTCGAGATTATCGATATCTCTCCGATGGGATGCCGTACTGGTTTTTATATGAGTTTGATCGGCGCACCAGATGAACTAAGAGTGGCTGAATCTTGGAAAGCTGCGATGGCAGATGTACTGAAAGTTAAAGATCAGACTCAGATCCCAGAACTGAATATTTATCAGTGTGGCACTTATGAAATGCACTCACTAAAAGAAGCTCAAGGTATTGCTCAGAATATTCTTGATGCAGACGTTCGGGTCAATCAGAATGAGGAATTGGCATTGCCTGAAGAAAAACTTATTGAACTTCAAGTGTAGTTTAGATGTAATTTAGTCTATTTGTTGGGTTGAATCTTAAAATGATATCGCGAAACCCATTCTATATTTAGCCGTAAAGTGTATTAAACGATGATTAGAATATAACAGGGTTAGCTTGTTTTTTGCTAACCCTGTCACTCTTACTACTGCCTTATCGCTTCTGGGACATAAAGTTATTTAGTGAGTTTTATGTCTTGTTCTGTGCTTTATTTATCGGTGTGACACGAACCTGTTTGATGACGTTACCGTATACTGAAAGAACTTCAAAATTATATTCATTAATTTGCACTTGAACGTTCAGTTCAGGAATTTCGCCCAATTCTTCCAGAATCATGCCATTCATTGTTCTAGGCCCATCTTCAGGCAAAGCCCAATCAAAAGCTTTATTTAACTCACGAATATTGACTGTACCATCAACCAGAACAGTGCCATCACTTTGAGGAAGAACTTCCTCAGCCAGAGTAGGGGACATGGATGTAGTAAAATCGCCCACAATTTCTTCCAGAATATCTTCGACAGTCATAAGACCTTGAATGTCCCCATACTCATCAACGATCAAGCCAGATTTTTCTTTGTTACGCTGGAAATTAATAAGTTGGATATTCAGTGGAGTGCTAACCGGAATAAAGTAGATTTTATCGGCGGCTTTGATCAAATTCCTTTTTGTGAACTCTTTTTTCTCCATCATCAAGCGATAGGCTTCACGTACCCGTAGCATACCAATCGCATCATCGAGTGAATCCCGATAAAGCACGATTCGTCCATGTGGAGAATGTGTTAATTGCCTGATAACGGATTTCCAATCATTATTGATATCAATACCGAAAATCTCATTACGAGGTATCATAATGTCGCCAACAGTAACTTTCTCAAGATCTAATATTGAGATCAGCATTTCCTGATTGCGGCGCGACAGATTGGTGTTTGATTCATTGACTATCGTACGCAACTCATCTTTACTGACTGCATCATTGCGAATATTAGAAGTCTTGATGCCGAGACAGCGCATAAGCAATAAACTGATTCGGTTAAATGCCCAAACCAGTGGCAGCATGATTTTCTCTAGTGGGCGCAGTAAAAAGCTACTTGGAAATGCGACTCTCTCAGGATAAAGCGCTGCTATCGTTTTCGGCATTACTTCAGAGAAAACGAGAATCACAAAAGTCAGTATCCCCGTCGCAATAGCAACACCTGCATCACCATAAAGGCGCATGCCGACAATAGTGGCAAGAGAAGACGCCAGAATATTGACGAGATTGTTGCCGATAAGTATAAGGCTAATGAGCCTGTCTGGATGACGCAACAGCGACTCTACTCTTCGTGCTGGATTGCTTCCTTCTTTAGCCAGATGGCGTAAGCGGTAGCGGTTGATTGTCATCATGCTGGTTTCGGAGGCAGAAAAGTAAGCCGAAACGATAACCATGACGACAAGAATGATAATAAGTGTGCCTGTTGAAACGTGCTCCAAAGCAGAATTCCTTCCTAATATTTATATAAACTGGCTACGGTGATCCCTGTACTCTTAATCAACCATAATTTCCTGTAATAGCCTGCTACCGAAAAAAGCGAGTGTTAAAATAAACGCGCCAATCAGATTGAACCAAATAATGCGTTTGCCGCGCCACCCTTCATGATAATGTCCCCAAAGCAAAATAACGTAGACAAACCATGCAATGATAGATAAAACGGATTTATGAATATTCTCTTTGCTGAAAACATCATCCATATACATGATGCCTGTGCATAGCGTTAATGTTAGTAAAATTACACCGACTTGGGTAATGTGAAACATTTTTCGCTCAATTGTCATTAACGGGGGGATGCCAGAAGTAAAGGAAAGCTTCTTCTTTTTAAGCCGGTAATCCAACCAGCCAAGTTGCAATGCATAAAGTGCTGCAATGAGTAAGGTAGAATATCCGAGTAGCGCAAGCCCGATGTGAATGAATAACTCGATACTGTTTTCAAGATGTGTAATAAATTCTCCCGGCACCATGCTGGTCAGTATCAAATTTATCATGGAAAAACTGTAAACAATCGGCAGTAAAAACCATGCTCGACCGCGAAAAGCTACAACTGTCATGATGATGCACATGAGCAAACTGACAATCGAGCCTAAATTCAATAAAGTAAGATTTTGACCACTGCTGACATGAAATACTTGATATTTCAACGCAATAGCATGGTTCATTAACGCCACAATCGCGAAAAAAAGAGCCAGCTTTTGATAACTATTTTGTTGGCTTTGTTGACGCAGTAAGCTTGGCACGATGAGCGTCAGGCTAATGAGATAAGCAAGTAAAGCAATAATTGAAAATACCAGCATAACGTTTATCGTTTTCGCAATAGTGTAAGATTAAAATTTAAGTATACCGCTAGCAGGTGTAGCCTCCAACCGTTGTTAATTATACTTGGAAATCTCTTTGCAGAGATCATGTGAGCATCGTGTTATAATTTGCAGAATTTGCCTTACGGGTAGACCCACTTGTAGATATCTGAGCTGAGACAATGTTTGATAATTTAACTGACAGACTATCGCGCACACTGCGCAATATCAGCGGTCGTGGCCGGCTGACTGAAGATAATATTAAAGATACGCTGCGCGAAGTTCGTATGGCTTTGCTCGAAGCGGATGTTGCATTGCCTGTTGTGCGTGATTTTATTTCACGTGTCAAAGAGAGCGCAGTGGGGCATCAAGTTAACAAAAGCCTGACCCCCGGACAGGAATTCGTCAAAATCGTTCAGAATGAACTGGTTAAGGCGATGGGAGAGGTTAACAGTGAATTGAACCTTTCTGCACAGCCTCCCGCTGTTGTTCTGATGGCCGGTTTGCAAGGTGCAGGTAAAACAACCAGCGTTGCCAAATTAGGTAAGTTGCTGAAAGAAAAAAGTAAGAAAAAAGTATTGGCCGTTTCTGCTGATGTTTATCGCCCTGCGGCGATCAAACAGTTAGAAACACTGACGGAAACTGTAGGAATCGATTTCTTCCCTTCAGACCCGCAGGAAAAGCCCGTTGATATAGTCAATAAAGCTATCCAGCATGCCAAGTTGAAATTCTATGATGTGTTGTTAGTCGATACAGCAGGCCGCCTGCATGTCGATGAAGCCATGATGGATGAGATTAAAGCGATTCATGCAGCCCTTAACCCTGTCGAAACGCTGTTTGTTGTGGATGCAATGACGGGTCAGGATGCGGCAAATACGGCAAAAGCATTTAATGAAGCCTTACCATTAACAGGGATTGTTCTGACCAAAGTTGATGGTGATGCTCGCGGTGGTGCCGCGCTTTCCATTCGCCATATCACAGGTAAGCCGATCAAATTCCTTGGGGTTGGTGAAAAAACAGAGGCATTGGAACCATTCTACCCAGACCGCATAGCATCGCGCATTTTGGGTATGGGGGATATGCTTTCCCTGATTGAAGAAATTGAAAGCAAAGTTGATCGTACCCAAGCAGAAAAACTGGCGTCAAAACTGAAAAAAGGCGATGGTTTTGACTTAAGCGATTTCCTCGATCAACTCAAACAAATGCGCAACATGGGCGGAATGACCAGCATGTTGAGTAAAATGCCGGGAATGACGCAGATCCCTGATGCTGTCAAATCTCAAATGGATGACAAAGTTCTGGTAAAAATGGAATCCATCATCAATTCCATGACCCGTAAAGAACGTGAAAAACCAGAAATCATTAAAGGTTCCCGCAAACGCCGTATTGCAATGGGGTCGGGTACACAGGTGCAGGACGTCAACCGTTTGCTAAAACAGTTTGATGAAATGCAGCGTATGATGAAAAAAATGAAGAAAGGTGGCCTGGCGAAAATGATGAAAGGCATGAAAGGCATGATGCCACCAGGATTTATGGGTCGATAATCAACAAAGTCACGAAAGAAAATGTTCTTTGGATTGCTTTTTGCGCCAAAGCGAGTAAAATTTTCGGGCTTTTAAATGGGCAGCTGGAATTCATTCCTCGATGAAATCTGGTTGTCTTGCTAACTAATGAGGATGTTATGGTAACAATTCGTTTAGCTCGTGGTGGCGCAAAAAAGCGTCCGTTTTATCAAGTAGTCGTGACCGATAGCCGCAATGCGCGTGATGGTCGTTTTATTGAGCGTGTTGGTTTCTTCAACCCAATCGCTTCAGGAAATGCAGAAGCCCTGCGTTTAAATCTGGACCGTATCGAACATTGGGTTGGTCTGGGTGCAACTGTGTCTGATCGTGTTGCTACACTGATCAAAGACGCTAAGAAAACAGCTTAATCTGTCGCGGTGGTAACAATGAGCAAACAATCTGGCCTAAAGCACCCTATTGAGCCAATCGTATTGGGAAAATTAGGGTCAGCGTATGGCATTCGTGGTTGGCTCAGAGTTTTTTCTTCCACCGAACATGCCGAAGACATTTTTGAGTATCAACCGTGGTTTATTCAGCGTTCTGGACAGTGGCAACACATCGATCTGGAAACGTGGAAACATCATAATCAAGATATTATCGTCAAAATCAAAGATATTGATGATCGGGATGCTGCGAATTTATTCACTAATTGTGAAATAGTGGTGGATTCTAACAGATTGCCAAAACTGGAAGAGGGTGATTATTACTGGAAAGACCTTTTTGGCTGCCAAGTAATTAACACTGCTGGTTATAACCTTGGAACTATCAATGACATGATGGAAACAGGTTCTAATGACGTGATGGTAATAAAAGCAAACCTGAAAGATGCATTCGGTATCAAGGAGCGGTTGATTCCGTATCTTGATGGGCAGGTTATCAAGAAAGTCGATCTTGCTACCAAAACTATTGAGGTAGATTGGGATCCTGGTTTTTAATCTCCGGTAAAAACGGTTTAAATGAGTGGGACGCAGTATGTGGATTGGGGTTATTAGCCTGTTTCCTGAAATGTTCCGCGCAATAACCGATTACGGGGTAACTGGTCGGGCTGTAAAGAATGGCCTGTTAAGTATCGAATGCTGGAGTCCAAGGGATTTTACCTACGACCGGCATCGTACTGTTGATGATCGCCCTTATGGCGGTGGTCCAGGTATGCTGATGATGGTGCAACCGTTAAGGGAAGCCATCCACGCAGCCAAATCTTCGGCAGGCGTTGGTGCAAAGGTGATTTATCTTTCACCTCAGGGACGCAAACTCGATCAACAAGGAGTTTGTGAACTGGCAACAAATGAGAAATTAATTCTAGTTTGCGGTCGTTATGAAGGTATTGATGAGCGTGTTATCCAAACCGAAATAGATGAAGAATGGTCTATCGGTGATTACGTTCTCAGCGGGGGAGAACTTCCTGCCATGACAATGATTGACTCAATATCTCGGTTTATTCCGGGTGTATTGGGGCATCAGGCATCGGCAGAAGAAGATTCATTCGCTGATGGATTATTGGATTGTCCACATTATACCCGTCCTGAAGTGTTGGATGGAATGGAAGTTCCTCCAGTTTTGCTGTCAGGAAACCATGCTGAAATTAATCGCTGGCGAATGAAACAATCGCTTGGCCGAACTTGGTTAAGAAGGCCCGAACTTCTAGAAAGCCTAGCTCTGACTGACGAGCAAAGGAAGTTGCTATCTGAATTCCAACAGGAACATCAAGATCAGGCAACGAATTAATCCAGAGATATCCTGTGAAAGAATGTCTTTGATATATCAGTTTACCTAGGGTAAGAGAGTTATTATGAGCAACATTATTAAACAACTTGAACAAGAACAGATGAAGCAAGACATACCTTCATTCCGTCCGGGTGATACCGTGGAAGTTAAGGTATGGGTCGTTGAAGGTTCTAAAAAGCGTCTGCAGACATTCGAGGGCGTGGTTATTGCGATTCGTAACCGCGGTCTGCACTCTGCATTCACTGTTCGTAAGATTTCTAACGGCGAAGGCGTTGAGCGTGTATTCCAGACTCATTCCCCAGTCGTAGACAGCATCAACGTTAAACGTCGTGGTGCTGTTCGCAGAGCTAAACTGTACTACCTGCGTGAGCGTTCTGGTAAGGCGGCTCGTATTAAAGAGCGTCTGAACGCGAAATAATACGCTTTCGCTACATCCGAAAGTTATCGTTAAGGGCCAGCATTTGCTGGCCTTTTTTACGTTCTTATTTTAGTTCTGATCTAATTCAGGGTTACATAAAAGCATTAACTAAAATATATCCTACTGTACAGGCGCCGCTGACACCAATCAGCCCCGGTAAAATAAAACTGTGGTTAATGATGAATTTCCCTATTTTTGTTGTTCCTGAACGGTCAAAACCGATACAAGCCAGATCACTTGGGTAAGTTGGCAAGACAAAATAGCCATAGGCGGCAGGGAAGAACGCAATCAGAAGCTTGGGATCAACGCCAAGTTGTAATCCCATTGGCGCAATAGCCGCTAAGGCAGCGGCCTGACTATTAACCAATTTTGATACTACGAACAGAACGAGAGCATAAGTCCATGGTTCTGCTTGAACAACGTCTTCCAAGGCTAGTTTTAATTCACCTAAATGTGACTGGAAGAAGGTATCACTCATCCATGCCACGCCAAAGACAGAAAAAATTGCAACCATGCCTGCTTTGAATACTGCGCTATTGGCGATTTCATTGGTTTTGACTTTGCACACCATCAACATGATGGAGCCTGCAATGAGCATCATCATCTGGATTACCAGATTCATGGAAAGAGGTTTTAAAGTCTCTTTTACTTCAAAAGCAGGGCGGAGGTCTGTACATGCACCGAATAAAACTACAACTGCAATTGCTGCAAAGAAAATCCAGGTTGCCCAATAAGCCTGTTTAGGAAAAACTTGATCCAACAACGTTTCTGAACCACCGTAAATAAACTCACGTTGCTTGGGATCTTTGATTTTTTCTTGGAACTCTTCGTCTTTATCAAGATCTTTCCCCCGACGCAAACTCCATAATGCAGCAAGTATTACTCCGGTCAGTGATGCTGGTATTGAAACTGCCAAAATTTCTAAAATCCCGTAAGCTTGGCCAATACCGTGGCTGGCAGCAATAATTGACACCAAAGAAACAACGGCAACGGACACAGGAGAGGCAGTGATTGCCATTTGAGAAGCAACAGAAGCAACCGCCATTGGACGTTCAGGACGAATACCTTTTTTCAGGGCGATATCACCAATGATTGGGAACATGGTATAAACCACATGACCTGTACCGCAAAGAAAAGTTAGAGTCCAGGTTGTTAAAGGCGCCAAAATGGTAATGTGCTGTGGATGGCAGCGAAGAAGCCGCTCAGCAAATTGCATCATGACATTGAGTCCCCCCGCTGTTTGCAAAACAGATGCACACCCGATCACGGCAAGAATGGTGAGCATTACATCAACGGGAGGCTTGCCGGGTTCCAAGCCAAAAACAAATGTCAGTAGAAAAAGCCCAATCCCACTGATCAGTCCCAATCCCATGCCCGCATAACGCGTACCGATTAATAAGCATATGATTATTATGGTAAATTGTAGCGTTATCATATCTATCCTTAATAATTAATTAAAAAACAAGCAGAGGCCACCAATACAGACTTTGAATCTGCATAAGTCGGCTATTTTTTATAAATGTTGTTTTATAGTTTCATAAAAACACTAAAAGCACCTGTTAATATTATTAAAATCTGAATATAAAAATGGGATTGAGATCTTGTTTTTATTATATGATTTTAAAAGAAATTTATTCTAATGAGAAATGGATGTCAGATAGTTAATGAAATATTTCTATTGTGGATGTAGTTGTGAAATTTCATTCACATAAAATTAACTTAAAAATTTATTTATATATTCTTTATATAAACTAAAAACATAATAAATTATTGCATATACATAAAACAAATATGCACTCGTTCGTAGTGTAAACTTATTTTTACGATAATGATAAATTATTTACAATATCGGATTGTATTCTTTACGATGCGTGGTATGTTATTTGCCAGACACTCAAAAAAAGACTAAACAGAAAAAATAAGGCAGGTAGAGAAATGATCATGCAAAAAGACGCACTCAATAACGTTCATATTCTTGATGAGCAGGTTCTTATTACTCCAGAAGAACTGAAACAGAAATATCCATTGAGTAGCAACGATCTGCATGCCATCACGAACGCACGTAATACTATTGCTGATATTATTCAGCATCGTGATCCCCGTTTATTAGTGGTATGTGGGCCATGTTCTATCCATGATGTGGATGCTGCTCTTGATTATGCCCGCCGCTTGAAAGCACTCTCTGCCGAATTAGATGACTGTCTGTATATTGTTATGCGTGTCTATTTTGAAAAACCTCGAACAACGGTTGGTTGGAAGGGGTTAATTAGTGATCCTTATATGGATGGCTCATTTGATATGGATGCAGGGTTGCATATTGCCCGTCGTCTATTATCAAATTTAGTAGAAATGGGATTGCCACTGGCGAATGAAGCTCTTGATCCCAATAATCCACAATATTTAGGTGATTTATTCAGCTGGTCTGCTATTGGTGCGAGAACGACAGAATCCCAGACACATCGTGAAATGGCATCGGGATTGTCTGTATCGGTTGGTTTTAAAAATGGCACTGATGGAAATTTGAATACCGCTATTAATGCTATGAAAGCAGCCGCAATGCCTCATCGCTTTATGGGGATAAACCAGTCTGGTCAAGTTTGTTTGTTGCAAACTCAGGGTAACCCGAATGGTCATGTAATCTTACGTGGTGGTGCGGCACCTAATTACAGCGCTGAACATGTTGCTGACTGTGAACGTCAAATGATTAAAGCCGGATTAACACCATCATTGATGATTGATTGTAGTCACGGCAATTCCAACAAAGATTTTCGTCGTCAGAGTGTAGTCGTGGACTCTGTTGCTGAACAGATTACGGCTGGCAATGAGTCTATTATTGGTATTATGCTGGAGAGTCATATTAATGAGGGTAATCAGTCCTCCGAGCAACCCCGTGATGAGATGAAATATGGGGTTTCGGTGACTGACGCCTGTATTAATTGGCAAACTACAGAGCTGGTACTAAGAAAGCTACATCAACAAATTGCGCCAGGTTTGGCAAATAGAAACGTAATGATGGAAAAAGCAGGGTAATCAACATGGCCGCAGAATTATCCCAATTGAGGGAACAAATCGATGAAGTAGATAAAGCGTTGTTAGCTTTGTTGGTAAAACGCATGAATTTAGTAGCGCAAGTTGGAGAAATTAAGAGTCAGTTTGGTTTGCCGATTTATGCACCTGACAGGGAAGCTGAAATGTTGGCTGCTCGCCGTCAGGAAGCAGAAAATATAGGCGTTTCTCCTGATTTGATTGAAGATATTTTGCGCCGTATCATGCGTGAGTCTTATACCAAAGAAAACGATAAAGGTTTTAAGAAACTCTGTCCAAATTTGGGACCTGTGGTCATTGTTGGTGGTTCAGGGAAGATGGGAAAACTGTTCGGCCGTTTGTTAACTCTGTCAGGTTATGACGTCAAAGTGTTTGAAGTCGGCGATTGGAATAACACAGAACTATTAGCAGATGCGGGTATGGTTATTGTCAGTGTTCCTATTCATCTGACTGAAAAAGTCATCCGTCGTTTACCACCTTTGCGAGAAGAGTGCATTCTGGTTGATCTTGCTTCCATCAAACAAAGACCACTAAATGCGATGCTTGAAGTACACAAAGGGCCTGTTTTAGGTCTGCATCCTATGTTTGGGCCAGATGTAGGTAGTTTTGCTAAGCAAGTAGTTGTCTATTGTAATGGGCGTAACCCTGAATCATATAAATGCTTTTTGGAACAGATAACAATATGGGGAGCAAGATTGCAGCAAATTAGCGCTGAGGAGCATGATAAAAACATGGGCTTCATTCAGGCGCTGCGTCATTTCACGACCTTCTCTTATGGACGTCATCTGGCGAAAGAGAATATTAATTTACAGCAATTGCTCTCTCTGTCTTCACCGATCTACCGATTGGAACTTGTGATGGTGGGGCGGTTATTCGCACAAGATCCCCAGCTATATGCTGATATTATTATGTCCAGTCCTGATAATATTGAGTTGATCCGACGCTATCACCAAAGTTTTGGGCAGGCTTTGGAAATATTAGAAAATCAGAATAAAACTGCCTTCATTGAAAGCTTTAACCAAGTCAGTAAATGGTTCGGAGATGATGCAACTCGGTTTATGAAGGAAAGTCGGACGCTTTTACAGCAGGCTAAAGACAGCGGGATATAGCAAATATTTTGTATGTTCATAGAATATCGAAACCGGATGTTTTCATCCGGTTTCTCTTCTTTTAGATGGGATCGACCGGAATTACATTTTCTGATGGATAACATCCCAGTACTTTCAAAAAACGGGTAATTTCAGACAGTTCCTTAAGTGCTTGTTGCATTTTCATGGTGCGCAAGTTGGCTTGCACATCAATATAAAACATCTCTTCCCACGGTTTACCATTTATTGGACGAGATTCCAATTTGCTCATAACGATATCATGTTTCTTCAAAATAATGAGTGCATCGACCAGAGCACCAGCTTGTTGCCCTGTGGACATGATAACAGTCGTTTTGGCAGGGACTTGATCCGATACCTCAATAGGCTTGCGAGCAACAACAATAAAACGAGTACTATTATCTTGTTGGTTTGCCAAATTACTCTCTAAAACGCGTAATCCATAGAAAACACCTCCAGCTTCACTGCCTAATGCAGCAACTTCTGGCGAGTTGAGTTCAGCCACTTTTTGCATAGCAGCGGCTGTGCTTTCGCAATAGATAATATTCCAGTGAGGGTATTGATTGAGATATTGGCTACACTGCTGGAAAGGTTGTGAATGGCTATAGACAGTTTTTATCCTTGAAGTATCCGTTTCTTCAGAAATCAACAGGCAATGATTGATTGGTAGAATCATTTCCCCAACAAGCGACAAAGGCGTATTTTGCAGTAAATCATAGACTTCATTGATTGCCCCGGAACTAGTATTCTCCAATGGTAAAATGCCGTAGTCTGCTTGACCAATCTCAACCAATGAAAAAATATCTGGGAATTTGTGGCAACTACATTCAACCAATTGATTAAAGTGTCGAGCGGCAAATTGGCGAGCGGCAATATGAGAATAGGAACCTTTTGGCCCCAGAAAAGTAATGCGGGCAGAATCGTAAGGGGTCTGATTCAGATGTTGTTGTAACAACGCCTGTTGAGTGAGAACAGAATCTTCAATTATCATCTGAAATAACCGCGTAATGTAGAACCCATCCAGTCCACGGGATTTACCTTTAGCAATCAAAATATTCAGTAACTCCTGCTCACGACTCTTATCTCGGATAGGGCGGTGATCTAGCAGCTTTGTCTGGGCAATGCCACCGGCCAACTGACGACGTTCAGCGAGTAAGTCCAATAAATCGGCATCAATATTACTAATTTTCTCTCTTAAATTAACTAAATCTCGTTCCATAGCATTATTCCTGACATTCTTATTATGGGTATAGTTTGTGTGTTGTAGGTATAGTTTATGTCTTATAAAACAAAAAACCTCCCATCAGTAGGGAGGTTCTTGTTCGTTTTCTTACTTCTCTTTAAAACGAAAAAACCTCCTTATGAGAAGGTAAAAAAGAAAAATAAGAAAGATAAATTGATGATCATTTAATTTGTTAGCGCATTAATTTATGGTTTCAATAATGTACTTTAACTAACCTATTTGGCGCGTAGTGTCAACAGCAGACTTCTATCCTTGCTATTTTCCAAAATACAGCTTTATTGATTATTGCGGGACATAAACAGATCATAAATATGATAGAAGAAGCAAATAAATGATAGTTAGAACAAAGGAATAATGATTAAAAACGCGCTCAATTGAGCGCGTTAAGACAAGAATGAGGTATGATTATACTTCTGAGTTAAGGTTGGACTCTTTAACACTGTTATCAGTGCGACGGGCTTCTGCCTTATGTTGTACTTTATTAAGCTGGCGCTCTAATTTTGTCAGCAGTTCGTTGATGGCAGTATACATATCTTCATGTTTTGAACTAGCAACCAATGTGCCATTTGGTGTGCCGATAGTCGCATCAACTAAGAATCCTTGCGGTTCTTTTGATAGTACGATATGTGGATTAATCAGGTTGACTTGCCATTTACCCAACTTATTTAGACGGTCTTCTACATGGCTACGAATTGCGGGGGTAATTTCCATTTGCTTACTGGTAATGTTTACTAACATATAGTTACCTCTTGCTTAATGTTGCTCCGTCTTTGATGGTTCCAGCATACCTCTCTTTTGTGTAAAAAGAATGATCTAAATCACTTTTGTTGAGTGATTTTGGGAGGGAGTAACAGAATTGTGACAGTCAAGGAATATACGGACAATATTTGTTGCGAAATGAAGAACGATGCGTCATTATCTGTAAGTTATGGTATTATCAATCAAGTTAATAATATCAATACTTAAATTATTTTTGATATGAAAGTACTAAAAGTATACGACTAAAAAACACTCAGCTTCCTGATTAAAAAAGAATAATAAAGCGATCCAAATTTAAATCTCACAAAAATAATTTCAATCCGGTTTTGGGAAATTCCGTGTTTAGAACGTGGACTTCAGAGTGCTAAATAATCAAAAAAACAGCAGCTATTTAGCTGCTGTTTTTAAATGCCTGTTTGTATTTTATTCAGGGTTAGCTGCAATAAGCAGTGCTGCCTTATCCGCTTCAGATGTCAGTCCTAACGCTTTATAGGCAGATTCCATGTAAGGTAAGGCTTGCCGAGTTGCATTAGCATCAGGGTAATCGCGTAACATTTTTTCTACGCGATTGACAACTGCCACATAAGCGCTGCGTTTTGTGTAATATTTCACAACTGAAAGTTCATATTTAGCTAAACGTTCTTTGAGAAATATTAAACGCTTGGTAGCATCTGATGAATACTGGCTGTCAGGGTTGTAGCGCACGAGCTGATTAAAATCACGAAATGCGGCACGTGCATGTTCAGGATCACGATCGGAGCGATCAATACCGAAAAAACCTTGTAAGGCGCTATCATCCAGTGTTTGTGATACTAACCCACGCATATACAGCACATAATCGATGTTAGGATGGGTTGGATTCAGACGCATGAAACGGTCAATAGATGCGAGTGCCAATGGAAATTCGGCTGATTTGTAGTAAGCGTAGATCAAATCAAGCTGAACCTGTTGGGAGTACGGTCCAAAAGGATAACGGTTATCAAGGGATTCCAATTGCTTGATAGCCGCTTTATAGTTACCTTCTTGCAGCTTTTCTTGCCCGATTGAATAAATTTGAGATGGCGGGATATCGGGAACAGCGTCCTTATTGTTGGAGCATCCAGATAAAACCAGGCTCAATGTGGTCGCTACAACCAGATATTTCATGCGAATCATCACGTGTTGATTATCCTCTGAGTGTTTTCTGGGAGACTGTCCATGAAGCTCCCGGCAGATAGAGTTACAATAGCACACTATTTTAAATGAAACGGCCTCGCCGTCAAAACTCAACGTAAAATATAGAAATCATATATGGCACAACAAATCCGACTTAATGCAATAGTCGCTGAATCTCAGCTTGGTCAGCGTTTAGATCAAGCTTTGGCTGAATTGTTCCCTGATTATTCAAGGTCACGTATAAAAGAGTGGATCTTGGATAATAAAGTTCAAGTCAATGGTAAATTAATTAATAAACCCAAAGAAAAAGTTCTGGGCGGCGAAGAAATTTTCGTTGATGCTCTCATTGAAGAAGATGCACGTTGGGAGCCGCAGGATATTGAACTGAATGTTGTTTATGAAGATGACGATATTCTGGTAATCAACAAACCACGGGACTTAGTTGTCCATCCCGGAGCCGGCAATCCTGATGGAACCATATTGAATGCCTTGCTGTACCGTTATCCTGAAATTGCAGATGTACCTCGTGCAGGAATTGTCCATCGTCTCGATAAAGATACGACAGGACTGATGGTTGTCGCAAAAACCGTGCCTGCACAAACTCGTCTGGTGGAATCCCTGCAATTGCGTGAAATAACCCGTGAGTATGAAGCGGTTGCTTTGGGATGCATGACGGCTGGAGGAATGGTAGAAGAGCCGATTTCCCGCCACCCAACCAAACGGACGCATATGGCAGTACATCCGATGGGAAAACCTGCTGTGACACATTATCGGGTCATGGAACATTTTCGGGCACATACGCGTTTGCGTTTACGTCTGGAAACAGGTAGGACGCATCAAATCCGTGTGCATATGGCACATATAAAACATCCCTTAGTCGGTGATCCTTTGTATGGTGGACGTCCTCGTCCTTTAAAAGGAGCCTCGGACGAATTTCGCGAAGTGATGCGCAACTTTGATCGTCAGGCATTGCATGCCACCATGTTACGCCTTTACCATCCGATCACTGGTATTGAGATGGAATGGCGTGCGCCATTACCGGATGATATGGTTAAATTGATTGAAGTGATGAAAGCGGATGCTGAAACTTTCAAAGATGAGATGAATTGGTAGATAAATGACATCACTGATTTTTCCTGACTGGCCACAGCCTGAAAATGTTGGCGCTTGTAGCACAACTCGTATGGGGGGAGTAAGTTTGCCTCCTTATGATAGTTTAAATCTGGGTAACCATGTTGGAGATACTCCGGAATGTGTAGCGCGAAATAGAAAACTGTTGGTTGAATATGCCCGGTTACCACAACAACCGACTTGGTTGGAACAAGTACACGGAACGCGAGTGATTACACTTAATGGTCAGTCACTGGAAAATAATCAGGCTGATGCCGTCTACACGAATATCCCCGGGCAGGTTTGTGCTGTTATGACCGCAGACTGCCTGCCAGTTCTTTTCTGTAATGTTGCCGGAAATGAAATCGCAGCCGCTCATGCAGGATGGCGTGGATTATGCGAAGGAGTGCTGGAAAATACAGTGTCTCATTTCAGTGCAAAACCAGAAATGATCCGCGCGTGGTTGGGGCCAGCTATTGGCCCTGAAAAATTTGAGGTGGGCAATGAAGTCAGGGAAGCCTTCATTGCAGTCAATTCAGACCTGGATCAAGCCTTCACCCCTTATGGCGATAAATTTCTGGCAAATATCTATTTACTGGCTAGATTAAAATTGCAGTCTGTGGGAATAACTGACATTTTTGGCGGAACCGCATGCACTGCCACGGAGGAGAAAAAATTTTTCTCCTATCGTCGAGATGGGAACACTGGGCGAATGGCGACTTTAATCTGGTTTCGATAACCAGTGCAACAGGACGATCTTTGGCACATAGCGGTTAGTATCCAATTAACTTTTTTGAAGACCTTGAATATTTAAGGAATGACCTTATCTACTTTCCAGTAGCAAATTCTGACCAGTATTGGAGGTGTTATGCGTCTGGATCGTCTAACCAATAAATTCCAGCTTGCTCTCGCTGACGCCCAATCCCTTGCATTAGGGCGTGATAATCAATTCATCGAACCTATCCACTTGATGAGTGCACTGCTTAGTCAAGAAGGCGGCTCTGTCCGTCCTTTATTGACATCAGCAGGCGTGGATACGGGCAGCTTAAATAACCAACTCAACCTATCTCTGGAACGATTGCCGAAAGTAGAGGGCAATGGTGGAGATGTACAGGTATCGAATGAGTTGGGTCGTTATCTAAACTTGTGTGACAAATTTGCGCAAAAAACAGGAGATAACTTTATTTCTTCTGAACTCTTTGTTCTGGCAGCAATAGAAGAACGCGGAATATTAAGTGACATACTCAAAGCTGTTGGTGCAACCAAAGATAGAATAACTAAGGCAATAGAACAAATGCGTGGTGGCGAAAGAGTGGATGATCAAGGTGCAGAAGATCAGCGCCAGGCGTTAAAGAAATATACAATTGATCTGACTGAACGAGCTGAACAAGGCAAATTAGATCCCGTCATTGGGCGTGACGAAGAAATTCGTCGCACAATTCAGGTATTGCAGCGTCGAACTAAAAACAACCCTGTTCTTATTGGTGAACCTGGGGTTGGCAAAACTGCTATTGTTGAAGGTTTAGCACAGCGCATTGTTAATAGTGAAGTTCCGGAAGGACTGAAAAATAAACGAGTTCTGTCCCTTGACATGGGAGCATTGCTGGCTGGTGCGAAATATCGTGGTGAATTTGAAGAGCGTTTGAAAGGCGTTTTGAACGATCTCGCTAAACAGGAAGGGTCTGTCATCCTGTTTATTGATGAATTGCACACTATGGTAGGAGCTGGTAAAGCCGAAGGCGCAATGGATGCAGGCAATATGCTGAAACCCGCTTTGGCGCGTGGCGAACTGCACTGTGTCGGAGCAACGACACTGGATGAATATCGTCAGTACATTGAAAAAGATGCTGCCTTAGAACGCCGGTTCCAGAAAGTTTACGTCGCAGAACCTTCAGTTGAAGACACTATTGCTATCTTGCGTGGACTGAAAGAGCGCTATGAATTGCATCATCATGTACAGATCACCGATCCGGCTATTGTTGCTGCTGCAACATTATCCCATCGCTATATCTCTGATCGCATGTTACCAGACAAAGCTATTGACCTGATTGATGAAGCTGGGGCAAGTCTGCGCATGCAGATGGATTCTAAGCCAGAAACATTGGATCGTCTGGAGCGCCGCGTTATTCAATTAAAACTTGAGCAGCAGGCACTGAAAAAAGAATCTGATGATGCCAGTAAAAAACGTTTAGAAATGCTAAATGACGAATTGGCAGAAAAAGAACGTGAATACTCTGAATTAGAAGAAGAGTGGAAAGCAGAAAAAGCAGAACTTAGTGGTACTCAGAATATTAAAGCTGAATTAGAGAATACACGTATTGAATTAGAAAAAGCACGTCGCAGTGGTGACTTGGCTAAAATGTCTGAAATTCAATATGGGAAGATTCCTGAGTTGGAAAAACGTCTGGCAACGGCGACAACAGCTGAAAATCGCCATATGAAACTGCTGCGCAATAAAGTTACTGAAGCTGAAATCTCTGAAATACTTGCTCGCTGGACGGGAATTCCGGTATCCAGAATGTTGGAAAGTGAAAAAGACAAATTGCTGCGCATGGAGCAAGAATTACATAAACGCGTGATCGGGCAGAACGAAGCTGTGGATGCTGTATCAAATGCAATCCGCCGTAGCAGAGCTGGGTTATCTGATCCCAACCGTCCAATTGGTTCTTTCATGTTCTTGGGGCCAACAGGAGTGGGTAAAACAGAACTGTGCAAAGCTTTGGCTAATTTTCTATTCGACAGTGACGATGCGATGGTACGTATTGATATGTCGGAATTTATGGAAAAACACTCTGTTTCAAGGCTGGTGGGAGCTCCTCCGGGATATATTGGATATGAAGAAGGTGGATATCTGACAGAAGCAGTACGCCGCCGCCCTTATTCGGTCATTTTGCTGGATGAAGTAGAAAAAGCACATCCTGATGTTTTCAATATATTGTTGCAAGTATTGGATGATGGTCGTCTGACTGATGGTCAGGGGAGAACGGTTGATTTTCGCAATACAGTTGTGATTATGACCTCTAACTTAGGTTCAGATATGATCCAGGAACGTTTTGGTTCACTGGATTATACGGGAATGAAAGACTTGGTGATGGAAGTAGTTGGTCATCACTTCAGACCTGAGTTTATTAACCGCGTAGATGAAATAGTCGTGTTCCATCCATTAGGAAAAGAGCATTTGGCATCTATTGCGAATATTCAATTGCAGCGTTTATATCATCGTTTAGAAGAACGTGGTTATCAGGTCACTATGACACCTTCAGCATTGGAGAAATTGAGTGAGGCTGGTTTTGATCCTGTATATGGTGCTCGTCCGTTGAAACGCGCTATTCAGCAAGAGATTGAAAATCCACTGGCTCAACAAATTCTCTCTGGCAAATTGATTCCGGGCAAATTAGTGACTTTGGATCTGGAAAACAATCACATTGTTGCAAAGCAAGAAAGCTGCAAGGCAATAAAATAGCTTTATCCAAAAACCTTTTCATATAAAAAGATACTGTAAAGATAAAAAGAGGTGTAAAAATCACCTCTTTTTCCTTTTTTTGGATGAATAAATCGTCAATTTAGGTTTATCCGGGTGATAAGTGAGCGCTTGATCGTTTTTTTTCAAAAAACTATTGCCAGTCTCAGAAAACTCCCTATAATGCGCCACCACTGACCGACGCTGAGCTGAAGCAAGCCGCGAAGGAAAGTCGGCCGACAGCGATAATAACCGCTTGACACCGGAGGCAGAAAGCGTAAGATACG
>NZ_VCDP01000075.1:0-586 GCF_033949345.1 Xenorhabdus littoralis | reverse complement strand
GAACAGGCCACCCCGGTTGATGCTGTGCCGGTGCCGGAAAAGCCGGATACACCTAAAGCGGATCGGGTTCGGGCGCCAGACAGGGAATCGAACCCGAGCATAATGTCTCAACCCGTCACGGATGCGGTGCAGGCGCCGGAGACAACGCGCACTCCGGTCGATAAGACACCCGTGCCTGCTCCGTCTTCCCGAAACACTCCGGTGCTCCCGCCTTATCAGCCGGATAGTCCGTCTGATAAGGCGCTGTCTGAGCCTGAAGCTGACGATCTCCACTTTGCCCGGACCGGGCTGGAGCCGGTCAGTTCAGTCTGGCACATTTCCCCGATGCAGGACGATATCGAGCATCTGCAAAATATGGCGTTTCGCCTGGCGTTTGAACTGGCCGAAGTGATGGGCTGTGACCGTGATTTGCTGCCGGTATCGGATGAACGGTCGGCGGGATTTTGCCTGATTGACGGGCCGGATGTTCATCCTTTTTCGTGTTTATTGCACTCCCTGACCGGGGAAATCTCGACTGACCGTCATGAACTGACGCTGACTGCCGTTCTGCTCGGCACCGCCGGACGGGAGGCGGTGCCATTACTGG
>NZ_VCDP01000074.1:0-1554 GCF_033949345.1 Xenorhabdus littoralis | reverse complement strand
AATACAACTTATAGGGTTTGATATCATTTGTGAAAAATTCAGGAGCCTCCCATGCTAGATAGTCAGGTTATCGCAACCATAAAATCCACTATTCCCCTTATCGTCTCTACAGGCCCTAAGCTAACAGCCCATTTTTATGAACGCATGTTCAAACATGACCCTGAATTAAAAAATATTTTTAACATGAGTCATCAAATCAACGGGGATCAGAGAGAGGCTCTGTTTAATGCCCTCTGCGCTTATGCTTCCAATATCGATAACCTGGCTGCCCTATTACCGGCTGTCGAAAAGATTGCCCATAAACACACCAGTCTGGATATTCAACCTGAACATTATCAAATAGTAGGTACACATCTTCTGGCGACAATTGATGAAATGTTTCATCCCGGTGACGAGGTTCTCAGTGCTTGGGAAAAAGCCTACAACGTGTTAGCCAATGTCTTTATCAATCGGGAAGAAGAAATTTATCAAACGGGGGAAGATTTGGAGGGTGGTTGGCGTGGTCTGCGTCCATTCCGTATCAGCCGGAAACAGCCACAAAGTGATGTCATTACTAGCTTTGAATTTGTGCCTGTTGACGGTGGTAAGGTTATGGATTACAAGCCCGGACAATATTTGGGAGTCTATATAGAAGAGCCTGCGTTTGAAAACCGTGAAATCCGCCAATACTCGCTGACCGCCGCACCAAATGGAACCAATTACCAAATTGCAGTTAAACGTGAGTCTCAAGGTAAGGTTTCAAACCATATGCACGATAATGTGCAAGAAGGAGATATCGTGATGTTGGCAGCGCCACGCGGTGATTTTTTCCTTGATGTCCAACATGATACTCCCGTTACATTGATTTCTGCGGGTGTCGGTTTGACTCCTATGATGAGTATGTTGCAACACTTATATCGCCAACATCATGCGGGAACAGTAAATTGGTTCCATGCAGCAGAGCACGGTAGTTATCATGCTTTTGCTGATAAGGTAAATGACATTTCCCTATCTATGCCTAATTTATACTCACAAGTTTGGTATCGAGAACCCAATGATAGAGATCAGAAAGGGATGCATTACCAACACACCGGATTGATGGATCTCTCTATTGTAAAAGATTCGATAACAACAGAAGGAATGCAATTCTATTTCTGCGGACCAGTAGTTTTCATGCAATATATCGCCAAACAACTTCTGGCGATGGGGATTGATGAACAACATCTCCATTATGAATGTTTTGGACCACATAAAGTAATTTAAGATAGTATATTAACAAATTAAGTGATAACGGTTACAAGGCAGGAAGTTACGCATGCAATCTCCCATTTGAGTGCTTAGTGACTGTCAATGTTTCCGTTATCACTTTTTCTTTATATCAGAAAAAATCATATTTAGACTATATCCAATGGATATAAAGATGCAGTGATACGACAAGGAAAATAATTATTAACTTTAAAGTTAATAGATATATGAATGATGCATATAAAAATCATTTTTATATCAAAAAAGATTAAATATATATTTTATTTTTCTTTCAAGTTAATTATTTCAATATTAATGAAAATAATCAAC
>NZ_VCDP01000073.1:0-7001 GCF_033949345.1 Xenorhabdus littoralis | reverse complement strand
GGTTACGCCACGGCACTCACTGTTAACCAACTCTGCAAAGGGACTGCTCTCGCGGCGCTGGATGCAGGCAATTTAATCTCCGTTGCGCAATCAGTCAGGGAACGCTGGCCGGACACGAAAATCATTATTGCCGCAGATAATGACTGGCATCATCCTGATGAACTGGATAAGAGCGGTAAACCGAAAGTGAATATCGGCAAAATCTCGGCAGAAAAAGCGGCCGTTGCGGTTAATGGCTGGATTACTTTGCCGCCGACAGAGCATAAAACTGACTGGGACGATTATCGCCAGCAGTACGGCATTGAAGCAGCAAAGCAGGCATTCAATAACGAGTTGTATCAGGTGGGAGATAAAGTAACAGTGTCGAAATCTGCGGTTGATAATTCAGATGAGTGTAGGGAGAAAGATTCCGATCCGTTCAAGCCTCATGTCGATATCCGCAATACAGGAATTTACTGGGTTGAACCCAAAGAACAGGGCGGCGAAATTGTCGAAGTCGAAAAGTGGCTGAGTGATCACATGGAGATAGTCGGTATTGGCAATGATGGAAGTGAAGGCTATCTCATTATTAAATTACGTCAGGAAGGTACGGGAAAATATATTGTTGAAGCGCTTCCCCGTCGTGAAGTCGGGATGCCGGTTGGTTGGGCAAGATTGCGTTCGCGGGGAATGAACATCACTGTAAAAAACAGCCTATTGCCTATTTTGGCTGAACATCTGCAACGCAGCGGCGATCGCCGCGAGTGGGTTGTGACACAGAAAGCAGGCTGGCACTGTGGAGCGTATGTGATGCCGGATGGTGAAATCATCGGTCAGCCTTATATGCCCGTGGCTTTCAGTGGTGGCACATCCGCGATTGCTGGTTATGTGGTCAGGGGAAGTGCCGAACAGTGGAAAACGCATGTTGCATCATTGATGAAAGGCAACCGCTCAATGATGCTGGGAGTATTGGTCGGATTGACCGCCCCGCTTAACTCATTGACGGGAGGGAGCTGCTTTGGTGTACATCTATTCGCCCAGTCTTCAGCGGGTAAAACCACCACTGTTGAGGCAGCCAGCAGCTTATACGGCGATCCCGAAGAACTTAAATTATCGTGGCACGGCACTAACCACGGATTAAATAACGAAGCCGCCGCTCGTAATGATGGTTTCATGCCCATTGACGAAATCGGGCAAAGCTCGAACCCGAAAGAAGTTGCGAACAGTGCTTACAGTCTGTTTAACGGTGTGGGCAAAATTCAGGGGAAGCGGGAGGGTGGAAACCGTGCCGTGATCCGCTGGAAAATTGCCGCCCTTTCGACAGGAGAAGAAGATTTAGAAACGTTCCTGATAAAAGGCGGGATCACGCCAAAAGCCGGGCAGCTCGTCAGGTTGCTCAGTGTGCCCTTTATTGATACTGAATTTTTCAATGGATATGAAGACGGTGATTCTCATGCAAGGGCAATCAAGAGGGAATCTAAACGTTATTGCGGTGCAGCTGGTCGTGAATGGATTTTATGGCTGTCTGAGCATCAGGAACAGGCCATCGAACTTACCACGCGTAAAGAGAAAGAGTGGCTCGATAGCCTGCCAGAAGAAGCCTCAGCTCAGGTAAAACGTGTTGCCGTGCGTTTTGCGTTACTGGATGCAGCCGGTGAACTGGCTGCCGTTATCACAGGCTGGAGCAGGGAAGAGAGTCACGCCGCGATAAAACAAAGTTTTGATGATTGGTTAGCCGATTTTGGTATTGGAAATCGGGAAAAATATCAGGTTATCACCCGTGCCCGTGACTTTATCCAGAAATACGGGCTTTCACGCTTTCAGCCTTACACCTATGGCAGACCAAACGGCGATATTGATACAGCACACGCTATGAGAATTAACGGCCTTGCCGGATATCTGGTGCATAACCGCCGTGATGACGGTTTAGTTGAGTATCACATCATCCCCAGTGTATTTGAAGAGGAAATATTGCAGGGATTACAGAAAAAAACGGCGTTTGAAGCCTTAGAAGAAGCCGGAATGTTGGTCAAAACGGAGAAAGATCGCTTTATCAGTAAAACCATTTCAGTGAATGGCACTCAGGGGCGGTTTGTGGTGCTGATTTTCAGGGATGAGGATTAATACTCATGCAAGAGAAAAAATGCTGGGATAACGGGATATTGGGATAATAGAGAGTTATTTTAATATATATCAGTAAGTTATATTTAGTTGAATTATCCCGTATTATCCCGCGTTATCCCGAAAATAAATTTTCTCTGGCAGGGGATAATTTATTGAATTTAAAATAATTAAAAGTGGTGACGTTTAACCACGGGATAATCCGGGATAGCGTGGGATAAGTTAACATACTGAAATATAGAGTGAATATGTCATTTACCCCGTTATCCCGTGAAAAACAATGTATTTATATAGCGATAATCAGTGGTCATAGTGATATTTTTCAGTTCTCCGTGTTACCGGGTTAATTTATTAGCCCGGTAACACGGAGACGACAAGCGCAGCGCGTCAGTTTGAATAATTCTTTACCCACGGCTCAGCAATCGCCAGCGTAATTAAATATCGCTCTTCGCGTGGGTGCCGATCATCTCTGAAGCGCCTCATAATCAACATGATCTGGTACTGTTCTCCCGCTTGCCAATAGGTCGTCCCTGCTGAACCTTTCCTATTGCGAAGATCATTACGCAATTCGGGTGTGTTAGCTAAGGCCGGACGCTCTTTAGCTTTGGTAAGTACCCAGCCGGCTTTACACCACTGATCTTGTAAATCCAGTACAATATTGATCGCATCGTCATAGAGTAGTGGTTCAACTTGTGGGGACATGCGCACGCTCTCGATCATTCCTTTATTATAGGAAACAGTAAAAAATCGAGCTGGAGGGTAATAAACCCGTATTTCGGATCGGTAAAGCGTAAGCGTGCATCCGTTTTTGGGATTCTGAATCCGATGCTATTATCATATGGTGGGCTAATTTTAGCGCTGGAGCGTTGCCGCATAGCCTCGTAAGGTTCACCAATCGCCAGTGCTATCTCTGGTTGAGCGGAATAAAAGGAATGGTAGAAATAAACGGCTGTCAGACCCAGAATGATGGATAGTGCTAGGATTAAGCCACCGCGCCGCCGACTTATTTGTTGTATCCGACTCATTTTACACCTTGCCCTGAAGTACTGTCCTGAATAATGGGTGTGAGAAAATCATATTATCGCACCCATCAAAGATTACGTTATGGCTTTACCCATGGCTCGGCAATCTGCAATGTAATCAAATATCGTTCTTCACTAGGATGCCGGTCATCTTTGAAACGCGCAATATTCAGCATAACTTGATATAGATTACCTGCTTGCCAAAAGGTCATTCCAGTACCTTTCATACGGCGAAGGCTATCATGCAATTCTGGTGTATTTACTAAAGGTTGGTATTCTCTAGTCAGCACCCACCCCGTTTTACGCCATTGATCTTGTAAATCCAGCACAATCTTGATCGCATCGTCATAGAGTAATGGTTCAATTTGTGGGGACATACGCACATTATCAATTATTCCGTTTTCATAGGAAACAGTAAAAAATCGTGCAGGAGGGGTAATAAACCCGTATTTCGGATCGGTAAAGCGTAAGCGTGCATCCGTTTTTGGGATCCTGAATCCGATGCTATTATCATATGGTGGGCTAATTTTAGCACTGGAGCGTTGCCGCATATCTTCGTAAGGTTCACCAATTACCAGCGCTATTTCAGGTTTATTAGAATAAAAGGAATGGTAAAGATAAACGCCAGCCAGACAGAGAACGATTAATAACGCAAAAATTAAACCGCTACTCCGCCGACCTATTTGTTGCAACCGACTCATTCTACACCTCGCCCTGAAGCATTATCCTGATTAATGGGTGCGAGAAGAGAAGATAACATCCTCACACCCATCTGAGCTTGCGTTATGGCTTTACCCACGGTTTAGCAATCGCCAGTGTAATCAAATATCGCTCTTCATCAGGATGCCTGTCGTCTTTAAAACGCCCCAAATTTAGTTTGATCTGATACTGATTATCAGCTTGCCAATAGGTCGCTCCAGCGCCACCTTTCATACGGCGAAGGTTCTCATGCAATTCGGATGTATTAGCTAAGGGTTGATACCCTTTAGTAAGTACCCAACCCGTTTTGCGCCACTGATCTTGTAAATCCAGCACAATCTTGATCGCATCTTCATAGAGTAGCGGTTCGATTTGTGGAGACATGCGTATGTTATTGATTATTCCATTTTTATAGGAAACAGTAAAAAATCGAGCTGGAGGGGTAATAAATCCATATTTCGGATCGATAAAGTGTAAGTGTGCATTGGTTTTTGGGGTTCTGAACCCGATATTACTCGTACCTTGTGGGGCAATTTCCGCACTGGAGCGCTGCCGCATATTCTCGTAAGGTTCACCAATCACCAGCGCTATTTCAGCAGGCTCACGGGAATTAAAAGAGTGGTACATATAGGCAGCAGTTAAACTCAGAACGATTAACGATATCAATATTAAGCGCCCACGTTGCTGCCCAATGCGTTTTAGCAGATTCATTTGACACCTCCATTTGACGCAATCTCTTCTAGAGATTCAGTGATCACACTTCGTTCATCGCCCCGTAGCATCTCATCAAAACGCGTTGCTGCTTTGTATACAAACTCCATACGTTGATCTACATTGGAAAGATCGCCTGTGAGGCCATCTAGTATACCATTAGTAAATTCAATTGTTCTGCCATCACCAGTAGACTTACACTGAGCCGCGAGCGGTAGCTCAACAGGCTGTGCTATAAATGTATCACCAAGAGTATGGAATACCTGATTACCCCACAATGCCCCGACTAGCCACCAATCACTGTACATTATGGTTTGTAGAATATTTTTTTGCTCGTGGTCGGCGAGATGCTTAACGCCATCAGCAAGCTTGCCTTCGTCTATAGCTTTAAAAGCAAGTAGAATATCCTCATAGTCCTGACCAAACTCCAACTTATCTTGCCCTATTGGCCATAATATTGGGAACTGGCTATTGCCATAAATATTTTTGCGTGCAACTAAGCAAGTTTCGAGTTCTTTCAATCCGCGTTGGTGGTAAAAAGCATGAAGTGGATATACATCCAGAAATAACGTTGCATTTCCAATCCCCATCATGTTAGACGAACGCTTGAATGTTGCGTATGTAGCCCCCTCGACAGCAACTGCACCAGATACAGTAGTGATTTTTATGTACTTTGTTACTTTAGCTACGTTATTTTTTTTGCTGGCTTCTACACTTGCTTTTTCATCTTGTATAGCTTTGTCTATATCTTGAATAAAAGTTGTACCTGAAAAAGTGGACATAAATGATGAAAATAGAGGAAGAGCGGCACGTACTCCCACCTTAGCTGCGCTAGTCATCGCACGGCTTTTGGCTACTGCATCCCCCTCCATATTTTCGACCGTATCAGAAAAATTTACTAGCCCACATCCTACCTGCTTAGAAGCAAAAGCAGCAAGACCAGCCCATTGGAAACGATTATCCTTTAACCATATATTAGCGTAAGTCTGATTAATGCGTTTGTTACGCGCTATCGGGTCAGCAATCAACTTACCGCCTTGACCCACAATCCCTTCGGCCTCTTTTTGATATCGGTACCAGAGGCATTCGGCGGTGAGTATAGGGACGTCAACTACTTTTCCATATTTATCATCAAGATAAGGTTTACACTCTGCAAGAGATTTGGTGCTTCTGTGCAATGCTAAGCTATCGTATCTATGTTGTTTAAAAAATTCGACTTCTTCCTTTTTAGCAGGAAAGCGGGGAGATATTTCGACAAAAAGAGGTATGATAGTTAAAATCTCTTCGCTACTAACCCCATTCCCATCAGATACCCCCTGAGTTACTACTGCTTCCCCCTTTAGCAGTGTGTACTCCTTGTTAGGTATAGGTTTACCCGTATAATCCGCCACAAGCCGAATGCGGGAAACACACTCCGCTATTTTCTGGCAATCATGACCATAAATCGAATTCTCGTCACTCATCGCTCTCTCTCCTGTTCTTTTTCTTGTTCCATCGCCAACAGGTAATCCTGACCGGATACTTTTGCAATACGCTGTCCGGCTTCCAATTTTTGTCTCAACCACTGTTCAATCCGGGGTTCCAAGCTGCCTTCAGGCTTATCCAATTGCTTAGCCATTGCACCGTGATTTTCCCATAAATCACAATACAATGAACTGGTTAAGACTTTCAGACCATAGGGAGAACGTAACCAGACGGCCAGCAGATGTTCGCCCAGCGTAAAGGGGATGTCGCTGTTACCCTCTCCGCAGCCTTCGGGACGGGAAAACCGTGTCGGTTGCGGTGTGTCAATCATCAGCTCTGTAACGGGTGTCAGCAGCAGTGACCAGTCACTGGACGTGAAGGCGGGCACCAATGTGCCCAATATCCGTGTATCCATCATACGGAACAGTACCGGTTCGCCATTCATCATCACCCATTGTCGCTGTTGCCAGTGTTTAAGCTGTTCCTGCCACGGTGTATGGCTGCGATAAGCCCAACCCCAACTGTTGTCACTGAGTTCATATCGATCCAACATCATGCCTAGATTAAATAATTGATTCACCTTCGGTTGTATCAACCACGGGCTTTGCTTCAACATATTCCGCATCGGCGTGCCGCTATACAGTGGAAATGCCTGCTCCACCCAGTCATTCCGGTAAAATGACTCGATTGGATTCGGTTTAGCCAGCGAATTGAGAATTAAAAACACAGGAGCTTTATTGGGTTCATTTAGCCAAGTTTGCCAACTTACAGTGGTGTTCTCCATGGTGAGAGTTCTTTCCATTGTGTTTACTCTTTAACAGGTTTAATGATTAAACTGGCATCCTGTTGCGCCAGTTCTGCACAAGCCGGTTGCACCGGAAATTCAGTTACCGGGAGTGCTTCCGCCATCGGGAGCTGCCCTACTTGTGGGAGTGGCGCTACGCCCTCCGGTAATTGCAATGACAACCCGCGTCCACTACCACCTGAACCCTGCCCGACGTTAAT
>NZ_VCDP01000072.1:0-4645 GCF_033949345.1 Xenorhabdus littoralis | reverse complement strand
TCACGGCTTAACAGCCGCCAAAACAACCCCACATTGATTTTCAGATACCCGGTACCTTTTTCCTTCAACCGGACGTAATTACGCTGCCCTCGCCGGTAACACTTCACCTGATATTGCGCCTTACGGCGAAAGGACAGCGGTGCCGTCAGTGGGACATGCAGGCCGGGCATGATTTCCGTTAATTTTCCTGACATCGTTTCCTGTATGATCCGTTTTAGGCCTGCTTTTTCGCGCAGGTCATTCCTGATGCCTCTTCCTGTTGCCACTCTTTGACCGCATTCCAGACCGAGGTCAGCGAAATATCATGATGCTCTGCCACATCCATCATGATATCCAGTCCCTCGGCGCTGTCCGCATCCCTGAGTTTTGCCGCCTGCCAGCGTTGCCACAGGTCACTGTTTTCTTCTTCCGTCAGCACCGACACCCGCCCTGACTTCACGGCAATCCCGGCAATACGCCGGCGCGCTGCCACTTCCAGACTGGACAGGCCAAAAAAATAGTGCATCAGGTCAATCGAACCACTGAGCTCCAGTGCCCGGTCAATGCGCTGCATCCGCTGCTGCTCGATACGCGCCTGATGTAAAATGCGGGCCAGATTGGCGTGATGAATCTGCACACTCAGCACCGAGACCGGGCTGTTGCCCAGATAATGCAAATCCTCAATCGTCAGACTCTGTAACATCAGCATTTCCGAGGGGGCCAGCCCCAGTGCTTCGCAACGGCGGATATAGCCGTTCTTCAAATCCATCACCAATTGCAACAACAGGCTGTTGGTCGCTTGCGATAAATGATTCATACACTTCCTCCATCATCAGGCCAGTCAAAACACAATGAATGAACAACACACTGAAAAGCAGGCACCCCGGACCGGCATCGCTACATCGTCAAGGTCTCCGGTGCCATGCTGCGCTGAAGTTCACGCAGGCGGCGGATAATCCGCAGCAGCCGCAGAAACTTCACGGTCTGACTGTCATCCAGCAAGGGCAGTGCCGCCCGTTCGGCAGTCCCGAGCAGAACAGCGGTCAGCGTCAGTTCACAACGGTCAGCAGAAATCTCCCCGGTCAGGGCGTGCAATAAACAGGAAAAAGGGTGCACATCCGGCCTGTCAGTCAGACAAAACCCTGCCGACCGCGCATCCGATACCGCCTGCAAATCGCGGTCACAGCCCATCACTTCGGCCAGTTCAAACGCCAGGCGAAATGCCATATTTTGCAGATGCTCGATATCATCCTGCATCGGGGAAATGTGCCAGACGGAACTGACCGGCTCCAGCCCGGCCTGGGCAAAATGAAGATCGTCAGCTTCAGATGCAGACAGTTCCGGTTCAGATGAACTTTCCGGCTGATAAGGCGGGATCATCGGATTGTTTCGGGAAGACGGGGCAGGCGCGAGAGCCTTATCGACCGGAGCGCATGGTGTCTTCGATGCCGGTGCCGCATCCGTGGCGGGTTGAGCAAAAATTTTTGGAGTCGATCCCCTGTCTGACGCCCGGTTCTGATCCCCTTGACTCATCTCAGGCGCTGCCGTTTCAGGCTGTTCCGGTACAGGATCAGAATCAAACGTGGCGGCCTGTTCGCCAAAGAGCTGCCGACGGTTATTTTCCTTCGGATCGAGTTCCAGTACCCAGCGGTCATAATTCAGCTGCGGATGCGGCAGTACCTGCAATAAATCCCCAATCAGTTCATCAAGGAACATCTCCGGTGCCCAGTCTTCCTGTGCATCAAATTTGCGGCAACAGGCTCCAAAGACTTCATCAAAGGTGACGGCGGGTTCCGGGTTTATACTGAAGATATATTGCTGCCAGACGGCCTCGGTATTCTGACGCAGCATCAATAAAGGGCGTATCTGAGGCGTTCCCAGCCCGGACGCCAGCAGATTCGGCATCCACGGATACAGGTATTGCACAGTATCCTCCATCCGGCTGATATGGCTGGCACTGACGGGAAAACCGGCCGCATTCAGCTGCGCGGACAATTCACGCAATGTGATCTTTTTTTGTTTTTGTTCTTCGTAAATGGCTCTGGCCTTGCTGATCCCTAACGCTTTTTCAATAAAACTGAGTTCCCCACGCAGTTCATTTTCCGCCAGATGGCCAATCACGCACTGCAACCGCCCCGGCCACGGTTTAAACAGGCAATGAATACGGTAGAAACGCTCATCACCTGTTTCCTGCCACAGCTCGGACAAAATCTGATAGCGGGTATTGCCGCCATCGCTGAAAATATAGACCGCTTCGCCTTGCGGATCGCGGGTGACTTTCGGCACCGTATCCAGCCCACGGGCTTTGATGGAGGCTTTGATATCGTCAAAGCGCGGATTCCGGCTGGTGCGGGGGTTATCCGGGTTGGGGCGGAGTTGATCCAGCGTCAGTACCATCGGCATTTCTGCCATCGGTTGACTGTCATGGATTGTGGCCATTGCCTGACGCCCTTGTTGTAACAGGGCATGGCCTAAATTGAGGTGCTTACCGGTCATCGCTTATCCCCCCGCCAGATATATCCTGAAAACGGGTGTACTTACCGTTAAATTGCACACGCACCGTGCCCGTTGGCCCTTGACGCTGTTTACCGATGATGATCTCGGCAATCCCTGCCTCCGGGGACTCCGGGTGATAAACTTCATCGCGATAGAGGTGCAATATCAGGTCGGCATCCTGCTCCAGCGAGCCGGAATCCCGTAAATCACCGTTGTTGGGGCGTTTATCAGAACGATTTTCGACTTGTCGATTCAGCTGGGACAGCGCCAGTACCGGGCAGCCCAGTTCTTTGCCTAACGCTTTCAGGCTGCGGGAAATCTCCGCAATCTCCTGTGTCCGATTTTCCTGCCCGGGGGCACTCATCAGCTGAAGATAATCCACCATAATCAGAGCGGGGTTGCCGTATTTGCGGGTATAACGGCGGGCGCGGGCACGCAGTAATGCAGGCGTCTGGTGACTGCAATCATCGATAATCAACCGCTGATCCCAGCGGGAAAACTGCTCCAGACTCTGGCTGATGCGGCCCCACTGCTCATCATCCAGTATCCCGCTGCGCAGGGCACTCAGAGAAACCCCGCCTTCCATGGCGGTGAGACGCAGCATCAGTTGTGCCGCCGGCATTTCCAGACTGAAAATCTGCACCACCGCATTTTCCTGAAGACGCAGGGCTCCGAGGCAACAGGCCAGCCCCAGTGCGGTTTTACCCATGGAAGGACGAGCGGCCAGCAAAATGAGATCCCCGGCCTGCAAGCCACAGGTTTTTTCATCCAGCAGCTGAAATCCGGTGGGGGTTCCGGTTATCCCGTTGCTGCCCTGTATGCGTTCCAGATGGGTGATCAGACTGTCTGCCCCCTGTAACAGGGTCATTTCCTGCTGCTGCCGGGCTGCTCCTTTTTCCGCCAGATTAAACAGCTGGCTTTCCGCCTGCGCAATCAGGGTGTCTGACTGAATAGTTGGCTGAAAAACGTCAGCGCTGAGGGATTTTCCCAGTGCCAGTAACTGACGTAACCGGCTTTTTTCCGCCACAATACGGGCATACTCCTCAATATTGGCGGCACTCGGCGTGTTTTTGCACACTTCGGCCACATAAGCAAAACCGCCAACTTGATCGATTTGCCCGCGTTGGGTCAGCCTGTCGGTCAAGGTGATCAGGTCAAACGGGCAGTTTTTTTCGCTCAGTTCAGCGATGGCCTGAAACAGTATCCGGTGAGCCGGGAAGTAAAAATCGTCGGCAACCAGTAACAATACCACCGTATCCCAGCGATCATTGTCCAGCACCAGTCCGCCCAGTACCCCGACTTCGGCATAGGCATAGCTGGGTGCCTCTTCGCTGATGATCTTCAATTGTTCATGCGTCATCCCCATCGGCGACCTCCTGACTGACCGCATTCAGGGCGGCGATTAAACGTTGTTGCAAATGAGGCGCGGAAACCCAGAACAGCACTTCTTTTTCGGTCAGATATTGCGGCTGGTCATTTTCCCAGCCACATTCCAGCAAGGCTAAATCCGGAACGGCATCAGGGCACATAGCCTGCCTGCGCAACTCTGCTTCATTACGGGGGTAATAGTGCTCTACCTCGTGCGGGGAAATGTCGAGAATAACGGGCAACAGCAGCTGAAGTTTCGCTTGTGCGGTTTCACGATCCGGCGCATCCACAAAAACAAACCATTCATCATCACTGAACAATAATTCAATCGTCTCATAACGAAAGCAGACGGCACGCCAGATAACATTCATTGCGCCTCTCCTGTCGGTTGCTCAATCAGTACCGCATCGAATTTTTCTGCCCATAAGGGCACTAACTCGCAGGCAAGGCGATGCATGGTGATCGCCGCCGCCGGGCTTTTACGGGTGGTTTTATATTCAAGACGATGCACGGGCTGGGCACGGACATGCCCCAGTTTGTAGATATCCAGCAGGTCTATCCGGGTGTCCAGCAGTTGGTAAACCTGCCTGCCGCCCAGCGCGGAAGCATCATAGCGTTGATGACGGATAATATCAGTCAGTTCACTCAGCGTATCCCGGTCAAGGTTCGTGCCTTCAATCCCATTGACCAGTATCTGAATAGCCGGCAGACGAACACCGTAGTTTTCAAAAGGCCGGAGTCGGATCAGCATCCGCAAAGTGCCACGCAGGAACTCACGGACATCGGGTAAAATAGGCTTGAT
>NZ_VCDP01000071.1:0-933 GCF_033949345.1 Xenorhabdus littoralis | reverse complement strand
TCTTTTTATTCCGATAAACCTGAGATAGCTTTGGTGATTGGTGAACCTTACGAGGCTATGCGTCAGCGCTCCAGTGCCGATATTGATCCACACCTTCCGGGTAAGATTTGGCATAATATTCCCAAAACAGATGCACGATTACGCTTTATCGACCCGAAATATGGATTTGTTACCCCCCCAGCCCGATTCTTTGCTGTCCTATACGCAGATGATGTCATCACTAGTGTACGCATGTCACCGCAAATTGAGCCGTTGCTCTACAATGATTCGATTAAAATTGTATTGGATTTACAAGATCAGTGGCGTAAAACAGGTTGGGTTATGGTCAAAGGGTATAAGCCCTTGGTAAATACACCAGAATTGCATGAAAATATTCGTCGTATGAAAGGTGGTGCAGGAACGACCTATTGGCAAGCTGGTGATCAGTATCAGATCAAACTGAATTTGAGGCGTTTTAAAGACGACAGGCATCCCGATGAAGAGCGGTATTTGATCACACTAGTGATTTCCAAACCGTGGTAATCAGGGAATAGCACAAACCAAAGTGGGTGCGAAAATACCATCTTCCTACACCCACTTTTCAGGATAATGCTTCAGGATGAGGTGTAGAATGAATTTATTACAACGAATAGAGCGGCGACGTGGCTTAATCTTTGCATTATTAATCGTTCTCTGTCTGGCTGGCATCTATCTTTATCACTCCTTTTATTCCAATAAACCAGAGATAGCGTTGGTGATTGGTGAACCTTACGAGAATATGCGACAGCGTTCCAGTGCCGCTATTGATCCGCACCTTCCGGGGCATGCTTGGTACAACGTCCCAAAAACGGATGCGCGTTTGCGCTTTATTGACCCAAAGTATGGATTTGTTACCCCTCCTGCCCGTTTTTTTACTGTTAGCTTTCTTAGGAATGGAATAATCAATAGCGTACG
>NZ_VCDP01000070.1:0-25551 GCF_033949345.1 Xenorhabdus littoralis | reverse complement strand
AGTTTGGTACTAATTGTCAACTCGGTATGGGGTGGCAACGTGTGGACGGCAACATCGTTCCGGGATGGGTCAATAGCACCGGTGTCTGCGGACGACTGGTGAGGATAATGTTGATTCGAAAGGTGAATTAATTATGCTAAAGCAACAATATGCACGTTATTTCCAAGGAACCATTTGAGAGAGCAGCCCGCGATTTCCCAAATGATGCGGATGTGATTATTGCAACATATAAGCTGTTAAAAGAAAAAATTTTGAGAGTCCTGCGGAGTTACTGAAACAGTTCCCCAGTCTCGATAATTTTAAGTACCGAAACAAATGGTGGGTAATAGATATAGGAGGAAATAATTTACGAATGATCACTTACATAAATTTCGTAAACAAACGCTTCTACGTCAAATACATAGTCACTCACGCAGAATATAATAAATTAACGAAAGAGTATCGGGAGACAAAGGAATGATTACAGAACCTGCTAAAGCGCTTGAAGCAACAAAGATACTGGTAGCCACCGTTCCCTTCTTGGGAGGAAATACATCTGAAGAAGCCTACCAAGACGCGTTAGAAATGGTGGATTACCTCATTGAAAACGATGATGAAAGTCCGCTGATAGACTTTCTGGCTGCAAAAATCACTGAGTATGAAGACAACAACGAATGCTTTGCCGAATTTAATAAAGCTGTAGAAGATATGCCTACGGGTATAGCGGCATTACGCGTATTGATGGATCAACACACTCTTTCTTATTCAGATTTGAAAGAAGAGATTGGTTTTAAATCACTTATCAGCCAGATTTTTCAGGCAAACGCGCATTAACTATTGCGCATATCAAGGCACTCTCCAAACGCTTCAACGTAAAGCCTGATATTTTTCTCTGAAAGAATATTCTGTGACCGTTTAAACGGTCACATTTATTAGACAAAATCGTAATTCGCTGCTTGCGAAAAAAGTCACACATATATCCATCGTCTTTCAAGTTATAAAGACAGAGATTAATACCATTTAAAACGCCCTCCTCAAAAAAACTGGCACACACCTTTGCCTGAAGCGATTTATCATTTCTTATTGTGTTTTGTTACGACCATCAAATTTAATTGCACATAAATTATAGATAGACTAATCTGTCTAAAAATCATCTTCTCGCTTAAGTGATCATCTGTAAGGACGATAAATGGCAAGAAATCTCCTCCCTCTTCTTGGCTTTTGTTTTTCCATATTCATTTTTCATACCAATGCCAAGCCTCCCCAAGAGCAAATGCGTGTTTCAACCACAACGATGCAGGCCGTTCCTTTTGTTCCTTCGGTTAAAATTCTGGGATCTGTGGTTGCCAAGAATGAAATTGCGATAACCCCTGCGCTTACCCAACTTGTCATTACTGATGTTTTGGTCGAAGAAGGCGACTATGTAAAACAAGGACAGATTTTGGCGACGCTGGAAACGCCGATTCAGGATGAGAAAGTCAAAAGAGCACAAGCGGAGCTGGAAAAAGCACTGGCGTTGATTAAACAAAATGAAGCAATGAATAATCAGGCTCAGTCTGAGCTTAAGCGGGCAAAACCGCTGAGCACTACCGGCGTGATTTCTGCCAGTGAATTCGATAAATTCAGAATGGAGGCAAACTCGTCATTATCTGCCTTAAATGCAGCAAAAGCAGAGTATCGGCAGTTACAAGCCCAATTAGCCGAGGAGAAGACTCAACGGGCAAAAACCACCATAATCGCGCCCAAAGACGGGGTTATCAGTGAACGTGTCGCCATAAGCGGTATGATTACTGATGATAATCCCCTGTTTAAGTTAATTGAAAATAACCAATATGAGTTTTCAGCCGAAGCCTATATTTCTAACTTAAAACAGGTGAATACCGGATCTCCTGCGGTTATTTCCCTGACAGAGGGAGATAAAATAACCGGCAAGGTGAGATATATTTCACCGAAAATTGATCCGATTACTCAAATAGGCAAAATCAGGATCTCCCTTGAAAATGTGCCCAAAGATATCAAGCTGGGTGATTTCGGCTCAGCCCTGTTTCAGTTGAAGCCTGAAACAATAAATACCATTCCTTATAGTGCCGCCAATATGTCTGATAAAAACAAAGCGAGTGTTTTCGTTGTCGGTAAGGATAATGTTGTCGAGAAAAAGCAAATTATCACCGGACGGGTTTTTGATAACTGGATTGAAATAAAGTCAGGATTATCATCAAAAGATAAAGTGATTGTTTCTGCGTCGCCATTCCTACAGGAAATGGATACTGTTTCTATGACATCACAGGAAAAATAAGATGAAATTCCAGTTATCCGAATGGGCGATCAGGAAACCGATCCCTACGATTGTTATTTTTCTGGCACTCACTGTCGCAGGGCTATTTTCTTTCTTTAAATTACCCATTAATGCTAACCCTGTGATTAATTTTCCGGTAGTGACTGTTACTGTCACGCAAGATGGTTCGTCTCCCTCTGAATTGGAAAATGCCGTTACACAACCTGTGGAACGCGCCATTTCCGGGCTCCCCGGAATCCGGCATATTAACTCAACAATAACCGATGGTGTTTCTATCACGATTGTTGAGTTTAATTTAAACGTCGATCCTAACGTTGCCGTTAATGATATCCGCGAGCAAATTACACAAATCCGGGCTGAATTACCCCAGACAATAGAAGAACCCCTTATCAGTCGCGTTGATGTCGAAGGCGGCGCAATTCTGAATTATACCGTTCAGTCAAAAGATAAGAGTCTGACTGCATTATCGTGGTTTGTGGATGATACTTTAAGCAAAAAATTATTGACGGTCGAAGGTGTCCAGAAGATAACGCGATTAGGTGGCACAAGCCGGGAGATTTTGGTTGAACCTGATCCTGTAAAGATGGCTGCGTTAAAGATCAGCATTACCGATATTAACCATTTATTACTCCAGAACAACGTCAATATTCCCGGCGGGAATATGACTGTTGCCGGACAAAATCACACTATACGTATATTAGGTGCGAAGAATGAAGTTGATTATTTGCGCCAATTAAAACTGCCTTTAGGTAAGAATAATTGGGTGACGTTGGGAGATATTGCAACGATCAGTGATGCCCATAAAGAGACTATTACGATTGCCCGTTTGAATGGTGAGCAGGTTGTTGGTTTTGCGGTATATCGTGCCAAAGGCTCCAGTGATACCGTAGTGGAAAAAGGCGTCACGCAAGCACTGAACAATATTGGCAAAGAGCGTCCTGATATCAATATCAAACTGGTTACATCAAACGTAAAATATACAGTGTCAGGTTATAACCTGACCATGCAAACCCTGATCGAAGGGGCAGTATTAACGGTTATTGTGGTGTTTTTCTTCCTGAAAAGCTGGCGGGCAACACTGATTGCCGCAGTGGCTTTGCCATTATCTATACTGCCGACGTTTATTGTTCTGCATCTATTTGATTACACGTTAAATAGCATCACGTTGCTGGCATTAACATTAGTCATTGGTATCTTAGTGGATGATGCAATAGTCGAAATAGAGAATATAGAAAAATATATTGAACGGGGTGAAAGACCTTATATTGCGGCCATTAAGGCATCAAATGCCATTGGGTTTGCCATTATTGCGATTACTGTCACGATTGTTGCTGTTTTCCTGCCCGTCAGTTTTGTGGGTGGTTTCGTCGGCAAATATTTTGTCCCGTTCGGTATTACCGTATCCGCTGCCGTATTATCTTCATTGCTGGTTGCCAGACTGGTCACCCCCCTGATGTCAGCTTATTTGCTATTACCTAAAAAATCGTTACCTGAAAAGCAGATAGAAACAGATGAAGCTAAGACACCTGAATGGATCAAAAAATATCTTTCTATTTTGGATAAAACATTAAAATTCCGCAAAACGGCTTTAGCGCTCGCCGCTGTCTTTCTTTTGGGATCATTAATTCTGGTTGATTTATTGCCATCCGGTTTCTTACCTAAATCAGATGTCAGTATTGCCAAAATAGAGGTCGAAACCCCGCCGGGAACACAGGCAGCGCAAAGTGATGAAATTTTACAGCGAATTATTAAGAAATTGAAAAATCGTTCTGAAATTGTCGATATTTTTTCCATTGCCGGTGTTGATGGTTCATCCGGCAATATCAGTCAAAATAAAAGCAATATTCTTATCAATTTAGTTCCCATCAATGAACGTAAATTGTCACAAAGAGAATTTGAGCAATCATTGACGCCTATTTTAAATGAGATCCCTGATATTCGATATAATTTTGGCAATAATGAGGGCAATCGAGATGTTTCCATTGTACTGGCCAGTGATAATCCCGAAATACTCTCTCAGACAGTAAATCAGTTACGTCGGGAAATGATGGGATTGAATGGATTGAAAAACATCCAGATCTTACAACCTTTACCACGACGGGAAGTGATTATCACACCCAATATAGCCGAAGCCGCCAGAGCGGGTGTGACGACGGATACTATTGGCTCGGTAATCAGAACAGCAACCATTGGCGCGGGTGATGCCAATGTCTCTAAATTTAATTTACCAGACAGGCAGGTTCCTATCCGCGTCTTATTATCTAAAGAAGACAGGGATAGCCTGACCGTCTTGAGTGACCTCTATGTCAACAGTACAGCCGATACCAATGTTCCGATCAAATCTGTCGCTGATATCTCTTTTGCTTCAGGCCCGGACAAAATAGAGCGCATTTCCAGACAACGTAAGGCTGCCATTGAGGCCGATCTCAGTGGCATTGAAATTGGAACAGCACTGGCACAGATCAATGAATTACCATCATTGAAGAACTTACCGCCAGAGGTCAAAAGAGTTGTATATGGTGACGTGGAATACATGGATGAGATGTTTGAACGTTTTTCCACCACCATGCTCCTGAGTGTTTTGATGGTGCTGGCTATTCTGATTGTTCTGTTCAAGGACTTTTTACAGCCGCTGACGATTTTAATTGCCCTGCCCTTTGCTATCGGTGGTGCGATCATCGCTCTGCTCCTCTATAATGCCGCGATTGATATGCCTGTTATTATCGGCCTATTAATGCTGATGGGAATTGTAACCAAAAACTCTATCTTATTAGTTGAATTTATCCTCGAAAGAGCACGTTCCGGTATGTCACGGAATGAAGCGATTATTCAGGCAGGCAGAGAACGTGTCAGGCCTATTATCATGACAACGATTGCCATGATTGCCGGAATGATCCCTCTTGTCATAACCAGCGGGGCAGATGCCAGTTTCCGGGCACCTATGGCGATTGCGGTTATTGGTGGGCTGATTAGTTCAACATTGTTGAGTTTGCTGTTTGTACCCGTTATTTATAGTTATATGGATGATTTTAAAAATTTTATGACTCCATATCTTAGAAAATTGTCATCGGTAACAAAGGACGATCTCGATTATCACTGACAAGAAGAGGAAGATAAGGTGAAAAAACTAACGGAAAAACAGAGAGCCAAACGCAAACATATTCTTGATGCCGCTATTTCCTGTTTTATCGAAAAGGGGTTCCATGCAACATCAACCGCAGAGATTTGCAAAGCAGCGGGCATGAGCCCCGGGAATTTGTTTCACTATTACCCGACCAAAAGTGCCATTATTGAAGCTATCGCAGAAGAAGACAGTCAGGACTATGACAAAATCTTGTCTGACTGTAGTGATGAAAGTTCGCCCATCGCAACAATAGAAAAAATAGAAAAAATAATGGCGGCACTGCTCTATCTCTCTAATGAACCCGGCTATGCACGTCTTAGTATTGAAATTATTGCTGAAGCCAGCCGTAATCCCAATATTTATAAGATATTTACCGAAAACGATAAAAAAGTCAGGGAACGTTTAGTCTCATTAATTCGTCAGGGTATTGAGACCGGAGAAATAGATAAGCAGATTAATGCTGAGCAGGCGGTATCCTGGATAATGGCCACCGTTGATGGAACAATCGGAAGAAAAGGTATGGGATCAGATTATGAATGGGTTGAAAATCTTGATTTTCTTACCTGCATGATACGAAAAACGTTTGCACCGTAAACACCGATTGCAACAATCTCTCCCATCAACCAGTAGCGACACGCGTCCAGCTAAGGTATTATTGCCCGCTATATTACTGGTACACGCCCTTTATCAATTGAATTTATGGCAAAAGAACAAACTGATCGCACCACACTGGATTTGTTCGCAGATGAACGCAGGCCTGGGCGACCTAAAACAAACCCGCTGTCCAGAGATGAACAGCTTAGGATCAATAAACGTAACCAGTTGCGACGAGATAAAGTCAAGGGACTGCGTCGAGTGGAACTTAAACTCAACGAAGATGCCGTCTATGCACTGAATCTTCTGGCAAAACAGCACAATATCAGTCGTAGTGAACTGATTGAACAGATGCTGTTAGCTCAACTGGCAGAAAAAAATCACCTTGCCGATTAACGGCTTTTATATAGCAGCAATGAAGCGGCATCACCACACAAATCTGACAGACTTGTCATAGATGTTTGGTCAGAATAACGCTTTTCATTTTATTAAAACTGACATTTTTCCTGCTGATTTCAGCGCGACGTGTATGGCTTTAATACACAGATAAAACAAGAGGTTAACCCATTTTATGGCAATAATAGGTATATTCTTCGGCAGTGATACAGGCAACACAGAGAACATCGCCAAGATGATCCAAGAAAAATTGGGCGGTGCTGATGTTGTTGAAGTCCACGATATTGCCAAAAGTAGCAAAGAAGACATTGAAGCCTTCGATATTCTGCTACTTGGCATCCCAACTTGGTATTACGGCGAAGCTCAATGTGATTGGGATGATTTCTTCCCGACTCTGGAAGAGATCAACTTTGAAGGGAAACTAGTCGCCCTGTTCGGTTGTGGTGATCAGGAAGATTATGCAGAGTACTTTTGTGATGCTATGGGCACCATTCGCGATATTATTGAACCTCATGGCGCTATCATCGTAGGCCACTGGCCGACCGAAGGATATCACTTTGAAGCCTCTAAAGGCATGGCCGACGATAATCACTTTATCGGTCTGGCTATTGATGAAGATCGTCAGCCAGAATTAACCGATGAACGTGTTGACACTTGGGTACAACAGATCAAGACTGAAATGAGTCTGTCTGAAATTTTGGACGCATAAGGGCATTTGTTCCCTTTCATGCAGGATTATTACTGCATAATGTGTCATGATACCGGGGTTGGCATGATTTTCATTTTGAATATCCATGCCTATAATCAACAACGTGAAACAGAACTATGATTCCATCGCGATACCCCCAAGTATCATAAGTTCACTTAACTCAAGTTACAGGACTGAATCCGCATGACCGACAACAATAAAGCATTGAAAAATGCTGGACTTAAAGTAACACTTCCGCGCCTGAAGATTCTGGAAGTGCTACAGGACCCAGAATGCCATCATGTCAGTGCGGAGGACCTCTACAAAAAACTGATTGATATCGGTGAAGAGATTGGCCTCGCCACTGTCTATCGCGTACTGAACCAGTTCGATGATGCCGGCATAGTCACACGCCATAATTTTGAAGGCGGTAAATCGGTTTTTGAACTCACTCAGCAACATCACCATGACCATCTGATTTGTCTCGACTGTGGTAAGGTCATTGAATTCAGCGATGACTTAATTGAAGAGCGTCAGAAAGATATTGCTGAACGTTATGGGATTAAACTCTCAAACCACAGCCTCTATTTATATGGTCATTGTACTTCTGGTGATTGTCGCGAAAATAATTCACTTCATGATGAACATTCGTAATAAACAGGCATGACAAGGGATAATTGAAATCGTTTTCTGCTATTTTTTCTGCTCTTGTCTGGTTTGGCCTGAATAAGCTACTGCCGATTAGCTCAAGTTAATCGGCAGTCTGCTTTTATCCTTTGTCTTTCAAGCTACGGCGTTGTTGGCTACGCTGTAGCTTGAAATCCATTGGATGTACTATATTAAAATTTCACTATTAAAATTTCACTATTGAAGTTTCACTATTGAAGTTTCACTATTGAAGTTTCACTTCATCTATCCGGCTAAAGCGCTTACCATCACTACTGACAGAACGAATTTTCACATTTCCACTGACATGCGGACGCTGCCGATCATCGTAAACCTGCCATGTTTTCCCCCCATCCAATGAATACTGGATAACGACTCCCGGCAAAGCAATATTGGCCTCAAATGTTCCGGCAACAATTTTGCCACCCGGTACGGGTAAACGATATGAAATATGGGATTTATCCAGTTTAGCCAGCTCGTACTGCCCGATCAGATTGGCAAAACGTTCCCAATCTCGCTTAAGTGCATCCATATCAACATAATGCGTTATTCCGCCTTTATACTCCCTGCCCTGCTGATAGTTCAGCTCCCAGCCCGCCTGACGCCATGCACGTTCTGCCAGAGGCAGTAAACGTGGATAGATCATATATTCCATCTGCTCATCCGTGCGCACGGTTTCACTCCATAATTGCCCTGATATTCCATAAGCCCCCGGCCAACGCTTATTGCTGTGGGTATTGAAGCGGTTGCCATCGCGATCTACTGAGGTTTCAGCATTTTGTGGTATGTTGTTCGGGGCAAAACTGAAAATTTTTTCTTCATCATTAAACCGAGTTGCCCAATAGTAGCCACGCTCTTTCGGATCGACTTCATACGGCATATCAACGTAGACATAATCAGGACTGGAGATGACTACCTGATACCCTTTGTTAGCCCAGTCATTTACAGATTCATAACCTCCCCAATAAAGGGTATCCCAGAAATTCACCGCAACATGTTTAGTGGCAAAGTCTTCCGCTGACTTGGCATGTTTCAGACCATCCTGCCATGCCTGCATTGTGTCAATTCCGTGAGCGTTGACAATTTTACTGACCTCAATAGCAAAGTAGCTGGCGAGTTCATCAACATCTTTAATCACGCCTTGCGCTATCATCTTCTGACAAACCTGAGATTTAGACCACGGTTTGTCTTCGATTTTTTGATTGATAATTCCCTTATTCGGTACTACTGGCCCATCTTTGTCCTGATACCCAGCGCCTAAGCGGATATTTTTTGCTTCATCTCCGCCAAAATGCCATGTATTCAACGGCAGCCCGGCTTCTTTATGCATGGAAACTATTTCACCAATCACTTTATCAATGAATCGCTTGGAGGAGTCCAGACATGGATTAAGGTAGCTGCGGTGATCATAAAACTGCACAGATGTTGTATTTGAGGTATCTGTCGGATCAAGCAGGCGATACTCATTGGCTTCCTGCTCTTTTCCCTGCGACATCAGTTTTTTATAACGCGCTTCCATCGATACAACTGCGGCACGAGCATGGGCAGGAATATCAATTTCTGGGATCACTTCTATCTGGCGGTATTTGGCGTAATTCAGAATATCAATATAATCCTGACGGCTAAAATAACCACTGCCCATATTGTTATTATCCGGGCCAGATCCTAATTGTGGCAACAGGCATCGTGTTTCACTCAGATCATGACAACGTTGACTGCCAATTTCGGTTAGTTCCGGTAAACCGGGGATTTCCAGACGCCAGCCTTCATCATCACTCAGATGAAAATGAAACTTGTTTAATTTGTAATTAGCCATTTGATCGAGCAAACGCAAGACTGCTTCTTTACTGTGAAAATTGCGTCCGACATCAAGGAATACGCCACGATATTCAAATCTGGGTGCATCTTTTGCCGTCAATGTTGCAATTTTAGGTGTACTATCAGCAGGAATTAAGGAAAGTAAGGATTGCAGACCGTAAAATACGCCAGATTGATCAAATGCGACGATTTGTGATCCCTTAGTGGTAATGACTAATGAATACGCGCCTTTTACCCGCCAATGACCTGTAAATTTGTTTGCATTGATTTGTGTCGCGATCTGATAACCGCTATCTGTTAAGGCAATATTTTTGCCGGCAAAACGTTCTTTGATCACCTTAATTGATGCGTCGCTCAGCCCTCCCAGCTCTAATTTCACTCCACGGGACAAATCCACATCCTGCGACTGAACAGAAAGTTCTTTAGGTGTAGGGATAATCTGCCCACGTAATGCATCTTCACTGATTTTTGCCACCTGCTGATTTTTTACAAAACGATTTTCAGGTGTCATCAGGATATTGTTATCCGTCGTAGTTCGTTTCCACTGATCACCTTCCAGATCAGATAAAAACTTACTGATATCTTCCGTATCGGTATTCGCTAATATCTTAGGCACCGCATCGCCGGAAGTCGCATACCAACGCGGCATAAAATCTGTGCTATAAGTCTGCCAATATTCGCCAATAATCGGCAATACAACCTTTTCATTGGCTTTGATGCCAGTGAATTTCTTCGTCGGCTCCAATTTATGCAAATCCCCCGTAATGTGGGTGATTTTATATTGCTCATTATCGAGTTTCAGGATCTGGCGAATATTATGGAAATAAATCGCCCAATCAGAAGAATCGATTGCCTGATTGCCATTGCTCAAGGTGATATTGACCCGATTACAGGCCGCCGAATCTGCACCTAAAATGGCACAATTGATGCCATGTGACCCAGCCTGATTATCAATCACTTTGAAATTGACTTTTAGCTGACTCAGAGAATCCACTATCTGTTGCGATGACATCAAAGGTGAAATTGGTGATGCCATGTCTGCATGGGTACTGCCCATAAATCCAACTGTCGTGATGAGTGCTACCAAGGTACGTAATTTAACGATTTTCATAAATTACCTCGTCCGAATTTATTATTTTTCAATGGACAAATAATGTACAAATCTGGCTGACCAATAACCCTACATAGTATGTGACTATAAGGCAATTTTTTATCTCATCTGAACGAACTAATTTTCATTACAGTTATTTAAAACATAAAAAAAGCGTGAAAATAATCACGCTTTTTTATGCTTGGATTAGATAACCGAGGTCGCATTATCCCTGAGAGATTTTCGCCCAAGTATCACGCAGACCAACCGTGCGGTTAAACACCGGATGTTCAGGACTTGAAAGACGACTATCAGCACAGAAATAACCCTCACGTTCAAACTGATAGTTTTTTTCTGGCTGTGCATTCGCCAATCCCGGCTCCACAAATCCTTTACGCACCATCAGCGATTCAGGATTAATGGTAGACAGGAAGTCATCTTCTGCTCCTGGGTTTGCTACGCTGAACAGACGGTCATACAGGTAGAATTCCGCAGGTACGCCGTGTGCTGCACTTACCCAATGAATCACACCTTTAACCTTGCGGCCATCAGCCGGATCTTTGTTCAGGGTTTGCTCATCGTACTGGCAATAAATTGTCGTGATATTGCCTTCCGCATCTTTTTCAACACGCTCAGCCTGAATCACATACGCATTGCGCAAGCGAACTTCTTTACCGAGTACCAGACGCTTATATTGACGGTTCGCTTCTTCGCGGAAATCGGCACGATCAATATACAATTCGCGGCTGAATGGTACTTCACGGCTGCCCATTTCTGGTTTGTTCGGATGGTTAGGCATCGTCAGAATAACTTCGCCTTCCGGCATATTCTCAATTACCAGTTTCACCGGATCAAGAACAGCCATCGCACGCGGAGCATTTTCATTCAGATCATCACGGATGCAGGATTCCAATGACGCCATTTCAACGTTGTTATCCTGCTTCGTTACACCAATGCGGCGGCAGAATTCACGGATAGAAGCTGAAGTGTAACCACGGCGACGCAAACCAGAAATGGTTAACATACGCGGATCATCCCAACCATTAACGATGTTTTCTGTTACCAATTGGCTCAGCTTGCGCTTCGACATCACGGTATATTCCAGATTCAGGCGAGAAAACTCGTACTGACGTGGATGGCAATCAATTGTGATGTTATCCAATACCCAGTCATACAAACGACGGTTATCCTGGAATTCCAGAGTACAGATGGAATGGGTGATCCCTTCCAGCGCATCGGAAATGCAATGCGTGAAATCGTACATCGGGTAGATGCACCATTTATTGCCAGACTGGTGATGCTCAGCAAATTTAATGCGGTAGATAACCGGATCTCGCATAACGATAAACGATGATGCCATGTCAATTTTGGCACGCAGACACGCTTTGCCTTCAGCAAACTCACCCGCCCGCATTTTCTCAAACAGGGCGAGGTTTTCTTCTACGCTGCGATCACGATACGGGCTGTTCTTGCCCGGTGCTTTCAACGTACCGCGATATTCACGGATCTCTTCCGCACTCAACTCATCAACATACGCCAATCCTTTGTTGATTAACTCAATGGCGTATTGATACAGCGTGTCGAAATAGTCAGAAGAGTAACGGATATTACCGCTCCACTGGAAACCCAGCCACTGTACGTCAGTTTTAATCGACTCAACGTATTCGATATCTTCTTTAACCGGATTTGTATCGTCAAAACGTAAGTTGCATTGTCCCTGATAGTCTTGAGCGATGCCGAAATTCAGGCAGATTGACTTGGCATGGCCGATATGCAGATAACCGTTGGGTTCAGGCGGGAAACGGGTATGTACGGATGTATGTTTACCAGTTGCCAAATCTTCGTCAATAATCTGACGAATAAAGTTTGTCGGGCGGGCATCTGCCTCACTCATCGTTTTTTTCCTCAATGCAAAAAGCGCTTCAATATAACTCCCTATAATCTAATAAGCTGAACCGAGAAACAACACTTAGTTAATGGGAAATGGCGGAATGGGTAAAGTTAGGGTGGAAAAGCAGGAAGCTAAAGCGCTTCCCGCTATAAAATCAACCAATTCGGTGACTGTTCAACACTGCTATCAATTGCTCTGCACAATAAACAATATGTTCTTCATTCCAACTCGGATGTAAATACAAGCTAATTGTTCTTGGTAATAAAGAACGCGCCGTTTCACACACCACATCACGGTAATTGACGGATTCCGGGGAGGTGTACTCTGTAGAATGGAAAGGGAAATTGGCTGAACCAAAGCCACGTAGTTCTCGAAATACCTTTTCCCCATAAGCTTCCGGCCATTGGATCTTAAATGCAGGAACACCAATCTTTTTCAAGTCACTCAAGATGGCTTCAGCCGTGCAATCCAGCTTAGTGAGGTCAAAAACTATCGGATATAACCAATATGCATTACATCTATCTTCAGTGTTTAATGGCAGGCTATCAATCATCTCTATATTGGCAAATTTTTCATCGTAAATCTTGGCGTATTGCTTACGATTATTCATATTCCAATCATCAAATCGCTCCAGCTCATTGATGCCAATAATCGATTGAATTTCAGTCATGCGATAATTGTAACCAATACGATTATGCACATGCCATGAAACCTCTTCCAAAGCGAGAAGATCAAATTTTCTTCTCACATCAAAACCATGATCACGATAGGCTCGGCATTCCCAACCGATTTCCGTATTATTGGTGACGACCATTCCTCCTTCTCCCCCCGTCGTAAAATGTTTTGACTGACAAAAACTAAAGGTTCCAATATCACCAATTGTACCGACCGTTTTTCCTTTATATTTTCCACCTAAACACTGCGCGCTATCTTCTATTACTTTAAGATTATGCTTACGCGCTATGACCATAATCGGTTCCATATCACATACCACACCGTAAAGGTGGACAACGATGATCGCTTTAGTACGTGATGTAATTAACGCCTCAATTTTGTTGGGATCAATGGTATGCTCTTCTGTCGTATCACAAAAAACAGGAATGGCCCCACATTGTAAAACGGCAAAAGAAGTGGCAATAAAGGTGTAAGAAGGAACAATAACTTCATCACCTGGGCCAATATTCAATGCGCCAACTGCAATATTGACAGCGGAAGTACCTGAGTTACAGGAAATTGCCATTTCTGCATCAATCCAATTGGCAAATTTATTTTCAAATTCCATGCCTTTCTTTCCAGTCCAATAATTAACTTGACCAGATAAAAGTGGTTCTTGAATATCTTTAAGTGTTTTTTCTGTGAAACAAGGCCATTGTGGGAAATTCATAATGATATTCCTTAATATTTTTATGATAAATGTATTTTATTAGCTCAATGTTTTTTTATTATTCTTGTATTTAATAGCATAACTAATGCACCAATGGATAATATATAAAATGCCGTTTCTAAACCAGAATGATGTGCAACAAGTCCGATTAAAGCGGGCCCAATCATAATCCCAAAGTATCCAAACGTTACAATAGAAGCGACAGCATGGCTAGGAAGCATTATTGTTTGAGTACCCGATATAGAACATAATATCGGAACAATATTTGACGCACCTAAACCAATAAAGAAAAACCCAATCATAGACAGATTAAGAGTTTCTACACTAACAATGATAAAGAAACCAACACAAATACTTAATGTACCGGTAAAAAATACTATTCCCTTCCCTATTTTTGAGATAATTCTATCTCCCAAAAACCGCCCTATTGTCATCGCAGCGGCAAAAGCAGCATAACCAAATCCACTGAATGAAACATCGATATTGCGCTCATTAACTAAAAACACTCCACTCCAATCAATCACAGAGCCTTCGATGATTCCCATTAGAAAACACAGTAAACTAGCTACAATCACTATACCTCTGGGAAAAACAAATTTTTTACTATCTTTATCTTCATCAACTTCATTCTTTATCTGATAACCAATCAGCCCTGAATAAGACAATAAAAATAATATAGTCAGTATAAAAGATACAACTAGGCAAGACTCTAGAGCCAGAAAACCAAAATAAAGCAATACCGATACACCAGCAGCCCCCAGAATTCCACCTAGACTAAAAAATCCATGAAACCCTGACATTAAGTTTCTATTTGTAGCTTTTTCAACTGCGACTGCCTGAATATTCATTGCAACATCTACTGTACCAATAGATGCACCAAATATAAAAAGCATGAATCCAAGTTGGGTGATATTAGAAGATAATATTAGTAATGGTAAAGAGACAATAGCAAATAAACCTGAACATATAATAACCTTGCGGCAACCAAATAAAGTAGTAAGAAATCCTGTAATAGGCATCGATATAATTGAGCCAAATCCAAGGAAAAGTAATAAAAAGCCCAATTCCCCTGTATCAATATTTAGATCTGCCTTTACCAAAGGTATAAGAGGAGCCCATGCAGCAATTCCCATACCTGCCGCAAGGAAAATGATTCTAGTTGAAATAATATTATTCATGGAATATCTCAATTATAATATAAACCATTACGTTACAATAAAAAATTATTTTTAATATCAAAAAATTTAAAATATTATGATGGGGTTATACTAATTTTGAAAGTATAATGCCCCATAGAAGAAATGTTAACCTCATTCCAATCATTAACTACCTCTATGACTGAATCAAACATTTTTTCTTCACCACCTATCTGTATAACCTTACAACCCGCTGCTAATGCACTTTGCACCCCAGCATTGGCATCTTCAAAAACCAAACAATCTTCAACTGCCACATTCAAACATTTAGCTGCCATGAGATAAGGCTCAGGATGCGGCTTACCATTTAGCACATCATCAGAACCAACTATAAGATCGGGTATATTCAGACCACAAATTTTCATTCTATGGTATGCAACACTCTGGCTAGCAGAAGTTACTACAGCCCATGGACAATAACCTAAAGAGTGCAAAAATTCTTTTGCTCCGGGTAATGCTTTAGCAGTATTAGAATATTCAATTTCTAAATCATTTAATATCTGTATTTGCTCTTCTACATTCAAATATGGAGCAACAGATAAAATGACATCTATAGATCGCACACCGTGACAAATTTCCAATACCCTTTTTACAGGAATATTGTGCATATCACACCATTTAGACCAGATAACTTCAACTTCTGATAATGACTGAACCAAAGTACCATCCATATCAAATAAAATAGCTCTTATATTAGAAACTTTCATTACCTCTCCAAAATAAAATATAAATATTATAAACTATGCTTTATAAAATATAGATTGCTGTTCACTAGTGTCAATAACAAAAGTAAAAACCTCATAAAACAGTAATAAGACCCAGTAACATTAAAATAAAAATCAATTTATTAAAAAATACTTTTCATTACTTTAGGATCATTTATAACCCAATAAATCTTGATGGAAAACACCCATAAAATCATAACACTATAATTAATAAGCGTCTTCGTAAAACTCCAATTCTCCCTCGTATCTTCCCAAAAAACAGGAAGTTGATATAGTTTCTTGGAAAGTCTATTTGTTAGATAAATAATTTCAGCATCAAAAGCATATCCTTTAATTTTTTGCTTAGAAAACACTTCTTTTGCCAGCTCTGAACTTATCATTTTGAATGGACACTGGGAATCAGAAACCTCACATCTTAATAATAGATTAACGACTTTCAAAAAGAACTTACTCGTTATTTTTCGATATACGTTCGCTCTTGATTTATTCTTTGAGAATCTCTCACCAATAACCAAATCAATATTAGATGATTTAATTTGTTGATATGCTCTAAAGAAATCACTCTCTTTTATTGGAAAATCAATGTCAGTATAAAAAATATACTTACCATTTGCCAGGTCGACACCTCGCCTAATGCTATATCCTTTACCATAATTACCACAATTAGAGATAACCATAACATCAGAATATTGTTTTTTTATTTTTAATATATCTACATCATGAAAATTATTCCTATTTGAATCATTAACAATGATAACTTGCACATTCAATATTTCTTGTATTTTTCTAATACGCTGTATGGTTTTCTCAATAATAAGAAAATTTTCATTATACCTAGGAAGAACAATTGAAACATCAATATTATTCTCTACATGATTCATCTTTCTCTCCATTATAACATATTAGAGTTAATATCATTAAAACCCCAACAATAATTTTCCTAATTCTGTTAATTTTATCTTATCAGTACTTTGTTGATCAGATTTTTTAACAGGGAAGGGCTTGCCTGTTATAGATGTAGTAGGTAATCCTTGCTGATAAGCTAAAATTCGCTCTATAATTTGTTGCTCAGTAATATCAGTGCGTGGAAAACAGCAAAAATATTGAGCTAACCTAGGTTTATTAGAAATATTAGGTTTGTTTCCATGAGGTAATGCGCCATGAAAGATCACATAATCCCCTGCTTTTAGTGGTACAGATTCAATTTTCATTCCTGTAGTGTCTGGAAATCTGGTATTATATCCTTCAGGTTGCTTTGATAACCATTCATAAATAACTTTATGAAACCCAGGAACACATTGAAATCCGCCAGAATTTCCATCATCATCAGTCAAGCTCAATAAACCTTGTATCTTTCTTTCCAATGGCCGTTTTGAAACATCAATATCCCAATGGATAAATCCTTCATACTTCCAATCATCATTAACTGGAGGATTCATATTAACTCTATCAATACTAACTAAAAGATCTTTAGTACCAAATATTCTTTCATAAATTGAATGAATTATTTGATTTTGGCGATTATCCCACAACGTTTGATGATGATAAAAAGGAATACGACCCATTTCATCAATCCCTGAACGAGAACGAATATCTTTATCATAAAAATCAATATTTTTATTTTTGTCCATTTCGAGAAAATCAAATATAGAATCTATTGTTTTCTGGACTTGCTCTCTCTCTATCACTGACTCTACAACTATATAGCCATTATCATCCCAACTTTTTAAGTATTCTTCCATTTTTTCTTCAGAAAGGATCTTAGACATTTTTTATCCTATTTAATTTTTTTAATATATAGCACGAACCTATCTCGTAGAGAGGTTTTATTTTTAGCTTAGTGATATTAAACTTAATTTCATATTTCATCTAAATATGATTTCTATCTACTATCAATTATAAACCATCTGTAATAATACCTATACGGATAGGATAGAATTGAATTTAGAAACATAAAAATAACAAAAAGCATACGCAAATTTATCAGGATTAAACTAACTTAAGCAAAATAAAATTTACATAAAAAAAACAAAAATTATATAAAATCGATATAGATCACACTTTTCTCCACAATAAATTAAATGTATTTGGAAGATTCGCATAATAAATACAACCTCATTACTCTGGAAGCAAACCCTGAATTCAGATAATAAGTGCAACGCTCGGAAAGTGATTTGGGTAGGGAATTAACTATCGATAAACTATCTCAATCTGTCCGATCAAAGATGAGTGTGAGCATGATAGCCTGACGGATTGGTATCCATAACGCCTCTATTCACCGTGCAATTCGACGTAACCGAAGGCCGGAAAATGGTAAAAAATTTGGGTGAGTCACGAGCAGATTTATTAATATTTCTATGAAAATAAACGTTGAGGCGGTGAGTTGTGGAAATGCCCTGGGCCCTGTACATAAATTCCGTGGGTTACTCAACCTCAGTTACATAGTTTTCTATGTTCCTGAGGATTTGTTGATTTGTTACTGTATTATTATTCAGAATCTGTTAAATGTGGCTTTTGATCCGCCTTTCTATCCCGACACCATTCATAGAATGGTACTAAAAAACCTTTACTTTTAGGGATATTCTCGTTTTTGTATTGTAATAGGTTTTTCTTAAAACGTGAGATTATCTTTTCATCATTTTTTGGTTCAAGTTGATACCCTTCATATTGCTTGATTTCATAACATAACTTTATACTGGCTTTTTTTGTAATTATCTTCGGTATCAGGAGTGAGAATTACGGCAACTTTGGGTGTTTCATATAAGCCGTCTATTTGAACCTTCCTTCTCGTGACATAATATACCGAGATTAACGTAGCACCATTTGTTAATTCATTCCAATCCTCATAAAAACCCCACTCTTTGTCTTCGGATTTTGCTAAATTTTTCGCATATATTTGATCCGCTTCGTCTAAAGCGAAAGTGTGATGAACAGCAATATAAATATTTCTATCTTTAAATTCCTCCGGGTTATCAAGTCCAGCTTGTATTAACCCTTTCGAATTAATGTTTTTTATCTGCGGACGTTTGTTTCTACGAAATTTCCACAATTCTTTCTGTCGAGTAATATCTTCCTCAGTGATTTCTTTCGTTTCTTCCCACAGCGCACTATCATAATCAGCTCATCATATAGCAAGTGGATATGACTAAACAACACATTATAACTTTATGTTATAAAAACCAAATTATGAATCCCGGGAACATAATTAGCCATGCTTCCGGGAATATTAATTAACTTATTTTATCACTTGGAATAAGTCCGACTTTTTACCTATTACATTCTCTTTAGCCAGAATGTTCACTCCAGAATAATCATCAATGTTGCTGATAACAATCGGACTTATCATCGATTTAGCATGAGCGTTCAGGTAATCAAGATCCAACTTCAATATGGGCTCTCCAGCCTTCACTTTTACGCCTTCTTCAATCAAGCGCTCAAACCCCTTACCATTCAAGGAGACGGTATCAATGCCTATATGGACAATGACCTCAACACCATTCTCTGCCTCAATGCATACGGCATGATTGGTATCAAAAACTTTCACCACAGTGCCTGATATGGGTGAAAAAACAGTATCGGATGTCGGTTTTATCGCAATACCGTCTCCGACCAATTTACTGGAAAAGGCTTCATCAGGGACATCTTCCAATTTAACCAGTTCACCTGTTACAGGAGCAATCAACGTCAGAATGGATTCGCTTTTTTGCTTACTCTTTTCTTCTGCCAGAACATCTTCCTCAGACTGTGGTATTTCGGTCATTGCTTCCACAACGGTACCTTTTACCATCACTTCTTTCATCGTTTCAGCAATTAACTCCGCCCGAGTGCCAACAATAATCTGAACACTTTGTTTATTCAGGCGGATAACACCGGAAGCACCAAGACTTCTTACCGCTCTTTCATTGACTACGCCGGAATCTTTCACAGATAAGCGTAAACGAGTGATACAGGAATCTATACCTGTCAGGTTATCTGAACCTCCTGCAACAGCAATGTATTGGCGCGCTTCTTCCTGAATGTTGCCAGCAAAGTTACTGTCTTTTTTTGCCATATTAACGTCATAACCATCTGTTTGATCTGTCGCTGACATTTCACGACCCGGTGTCATCAAGTTAAATTTCTTGATGGTAAAACGGAATACGACGTAGTAAAGACAGAAGAACACCAGACCTTGCAGGATCAGCATATACCAATGAACAGCCAGTGGGTTACGCGAGGAAAGCAGCATATCAACAAACCCTGCGCTGAATCCGAAACCGGCAATCCAGTGCATCGCTGCCGCGATATAAACTGAAATTCCCGTCATAATGGCATGCAGCACATAAAGTACAGGTGCAACAAACATGAAAGAGAATTCAAGGGGTTCAGTCACACCGGTGAAGAAAGCAGCAAATGCCCCTGCCATCATGATACCACCGACCATCGCTTTATTTTCAGGACGCGCACAATGGTAAATCGCCAATGCTGCTCCCGGTAAACCAAACATCATGATAGGGAAGAAACCTGCTTGATAGCGCCCTGTAATTCCGGGAATGGCTGTGCCTTCTGCAATGGTTTTCTGACCTGCCAGGAAGTTAGGAATATCATTAATACCTGCCACATCAAACCAGAAAACAGAGTTAAGAGCATGATGCAGGCCAATGGGTATCAACAGACGGTTGAAGAAAGCGTACAAACCCGCACCTGCTGAACCCAGGTTAGTGATGCTTTCACCAAATGCCACCAGCCAACCATAGACCACAGGCCATACAAACATCAGGACAAAAGAGACAATAATCATCAAGAAAGAATTCAGGATGGGTACTAAACGGCGGCCACTAAAGAAAGATAATGCCTGTGGCAGTTCCACACTACTGTAGCGGTTATACAGTTCAGCAGAGAGTACACCAACCAAGATCCCAACAAATTGGTTATTAATTTTGCTGAATGCCGTTGATACTTCTTCAATCGGAGTACCTGTAATCATCGCTATCGCTGCGGGAGAGCACAGTTTCATGACAACAATAAATCCGATTAAACCCGCCAACGCAGCGGCCCCATCTTTATCTTTCGACATACCGTAGGCGATACCAACTGCAAACAACATTCCCATATTGTCGAGAATGGCATTGCCTGATGTGATAAGCAGTGCCGCCAGCGCATTATCGGCCCCCCAACCTGTTGGATCAATCCAATACCCTACACCGACTAATATTGCCGCTGCGGGCAATGTTGCCACAGGCACCATCAATGCCCGGCCAATCCGTTGTAAGTAGCTCAGAATATTCACTTATGCCCCCTTGAAGCTCCGTTAATGGAGTCTTTTAGTTAATTGATGACGTGATGACATCATTTATCTATTTCTTGTTAAAACACTTTTAGTCTAAAAAGATTATTTTTCATCGCAAATTAAATACTTCTGATATGTGATTAGAGTCACCATAAATGGTAATTTTTTAATCAAAAAAATAGATTTGACGCAATCTTATTTTTCAATTAAAAATATCTTCATTGAATTGAAAGAGGCAAGAACCCATATAGAACAGGTATGATATGCGGTTTTTACCCTACAGCTATCACACATGACATATACCGATAGATTTCAAGATGCAGCTTGAAAGACGACAAATATAGATATCTTGAATATCTCGGATACCGTGTATAGCCTTAATAATTAAACTAATTAATAATTTTTTAGAGGTAATCATGAGGTTGATCCCCCTAACTACGGCAAGTGATGTAGGTCGATGGTCCGCTCACTACATTGTCAATAAAATCAATGAATTCAATCCAAGCGCCGAACATCCTTTCGTACTTGGGCTTCCCACGGGGAGCACACCACTGGCAACTTACAAAGAACTTATCTCTCTGTATCAAGCTGGAAAAGTGAGTTTCAAACACGTTGTGACATTTAATATGGATGAGTACATCGGCCTGCCTGAAGACCACCCTCAAAGCTACCATTCGTTTATGCACCAAAACTTCTTTAGCCATATTGATATTCCGAAAGAAAATATCAATTTATTAAACGGAAATGCGGTAGATATTGATGTTGAATGCCAGCGTTACGAAAATAAGATCAAAGCTTATGGCAAGATCCATTTATTCATGGGAGGAGTCGGCAATGATGGACACATCGCCTTTAATGAACCCGCTTCTTCTCTTTCTTCACGTACACGTATCAAGACTCTCACCATTGAAACACGGACAGCGAATTCCCGTTTTTTCAATAATGATGTGGAACAAGTCCCCAAATATGCATTGACGGTCGGCGTAGGAACCTTAATGGATGCTGAGGAAGTCATGATCCTGTCGACAGGAATGAATAAAGCACAAGCACTGCAAGCGGCAATAGAAGGGAATATCAACCATATGTGGACAATCAGTTGTCTCCAAATGCATCCCAAAGCACTCATTGTCTGTGATGAACCCGCAACAATGGAATTGAAAGTAAAGACAGTGAAGTATTTTCGCCAGTTAGAAGCCGACATTATCAATGAATTCGCCAGCTAATTAGCTAGAAGTTAGGAAACCAATATGTACGCATTAACTAATGGCATTATTTATACCGGATATGACAGACTCGATAACCATGCGGTTATCATTGCAGATGGTTTGATTAAAAAGGTTTGTCCGGTAGAAGAGTTACCGGAAGATATCGAGAAACACGATTTACATGGCGCTAACCTCGCTCCCGGATTTATTGATCTGCAAGTCAATGGTTGCGGTGGCGTCCAGTTTAATGATCGACTGGAAGATATTTCAGAAGAAACCCTGCATACCATGCAGGAAACCAATCAGCGTTATGGTTGTACCAGTTTTTTACCGACTCTTATTACCAGTCCCGATGAATTGATGATAAAAGCCATCGAAGTTATGCATGCCTATCTGAAAAAAAATCCCAATCAGGCGCTAGGACTTCATCTGGAAGGGCCTTATATCAATCCGATAAAAAAAGGGACTCACAATCCGGCTTATATCCGTAAGCCAACACCAGAAATGGTTAATTACCTCTGCCTTAATGCGGATGCCATTACTAAGCTCACCCTCGCACCTGAAATGGTGGAGAGCAAATATATTCAACAGTTGGTTGAGTCCGGCATTATTGTTTCTGCGGGTCACTCTAACGCCACCTATGAAGAAGCACGTCGTGGTTTCCAAAATGGTATTACCTTCTCTACCCACTTATATAATGCCATGCCCCCCATTTCCGGCCGCCAACCAGGGCTAGTCAGTGCCATTTATGATTCTCCTGAAGTCTATGCCGGCATTATTTGTGATGGTATGCATGTTTCATGGCCAAATATCCGTAATTCTAAGAAATTAAAAAATGAAAAACTGATCTTGGTAACGGATGCAATTTTTCCTGCTGGGCTTTCTCCCGATGCGATGGAGCAATTTACCTTTGCCAATAAAACAATATATTATCGAAACGGCTTATGTGTTGATGAGAATGGAACACTGAGCGGCTCATCAATCACAATGATTGATTGTGTTAAAAATAGTGTTGAACATGTTGGTATTGCTTTGGATGAAACGTTGCGAATGGTGACGCTTTACCCTGCCAGATCAATCGGTGTTGATAAATACCTCGGCACAATTGAATCCGGCAAGGTAGCGAATCTGACTGCATTTACTCACGATTTCAACATCAGCAAGACCATTGTTAACGGAAATGAAGTCAAACTATCGTGAGTATAAGAACTGATGAGTAATGAGAACGCACAAAAGCAAATCGGTAACATTGATTTAGTCAAACAGCTAAATGGGGCTGTGGTCTATCGACTCATTGATCAGCATGGCCCAATATCACGCATCCAGATTGCAGAAGAAAGCCAGCTTGCTCCCGCTAGCGTAACTAAAATTACTCGTCAGTTATTAGAACGAGGGCTGATAAAGGAGGTCGAACACCAAGCCTCCACGGGGGGAAGACGCGCTATCTCCATCATCACCGAAAACCGTCATTTCCATACAATTGGCATTAGACTTGGACGTCATGATGCAACCGTGGCACTGTTCGATATGAGTGGCAAAGCATTAGTTGAAGAGCGATTCCCGATTCCGGAAAATACTCAGTCAGAAGTCGAGATGAAAATTATTTCCGCCATTGAGAGCTTCATGGATAAAAATCAACGCCGAACCAAGGAGTTGATCGCAATCTCCGTCATTCTTCCCGGTTTGGTTGATCCTGATGAAGGTATTGTCCGCTATATGCCACATATCAAAGTGGATAACTGGCCTCTGGTTAAAAATCTTAGAGATCGTTTTAAAATCTTCTGTTTTATTGGACATGACATTCGCAGCCTTGCCTTGGCAGAAAATTATTTCGGAGCAACCCGTGATTGTGAAGATTCCATTCTGGTACGCATTCACCGTGGCACAGGTGCTGGTGTCATCGTTAACAACAATATCCTGCTTAACAAGCGCGGCAATCTGGGTGAAATAGGCCATATACAGATAGAACCTTTGGGAGAACGTTGTCATTGCGGTAATTTTGGCTGTCTCGAAACTATCGCCTCCAATTCAGCAATAGAAGCCAGAGTACAGCATCAGCTACGCCAGGGTTTTCCGAGTCAGCTTACCTTGAATAACTGCAATATTCATGCAATCTGCCTCGCAGCCAATACGGGTGATCCGCTGGCGACAGAAGTCATCAAGCAAGTGGGACACTATCTTGGTAAAGCCATTTCAATAACAATCAACTTATTTAATCCCCAAAAAGTAGTTATTGCAGGGGAAATCACGGAAGCAGCGCAGATATTGATTCCTGCGATTCAGAGTTGTATCAACACGCAGGTACTAAAGGAATTCCGAGAGGAACTTCCCGTGGTCGTTTCTGAGTTAAATCACTGTTCTGCTATTGGTGCTTTCGCGCTGACGAAACGTGCCATGCTTAATGGTGTACTGCTGCAACATCTTCTTGGGGGATAATTTCGACCGTTTTTGCCGACAAAGCCAGCAAAACGATTACGGGGCAAACAAACAAACGTTTTTGTGCATATTTCTTTAAAAAAGAAGTTGACGCATCTGTCTGATATACGCATAATGCGCCCCGCACCGCCGATGAAGGCAAAGCGAAAAAAGATGGCTACGTAGCTCAGCTGGTTAGAGCACAGCACTCATAATGCTGGGGTCACAGGTTCGATTCCCGTCGTAGCCACCATCTTTGCGGGAGTGGCGAAATTGGTAGACGCACCAGATTTAGGTTCTGGCGCCGCAAGGTGTGCGAGTTCAAGTCTCGCCTCCCGCACCATTTCTTTGTCGGGTTGTGCTTAGAATATGTTTAATAACTATTTTAAGTTTTAGTGTGTTGTTTCAGTTGGGGTATCGCCAAGCGGTAAGGCACCAGGTTTTGATCCTGGCATGCCCTGGTTCGAATCCAGGTACCCCAGCCATTTTACTGAAACAAATGATTAAAACGGAGAGCGAGTTAAATTCATATTCTAAGAATAACAAGGTTGCAGTGATAACATTTAGTTGGGGTATCGCCAAGCGGTAAGGCACCAGGTTTTGATCCTGGCATTCCCAGGTTCGAATCCTGGTACCCCAGCCATATCACTGAAGGTTATCACGAGTTTATTTTGTAAATGGCTACGTAGCTCAGCTGGTTAGAGCACAGCACTCATAATGCTGGGGTCACAGGTTCGAATCCCGTCGTAGCCACCATTTACAAATTCAGTTGGGGTATCGCCAAGCGGTAAGGCACCGGATTCTGATTCCGGCAT
>NZ_VCDP01000069.1:0-20758 GCF_033949345.1 Xenorhabdus littoralis | reverse complement strand
TCACCAGTGACTTGTTCGGTAATGCCAAGCAGACGACCCGGTAGGGTGTTGTCCTCATACTGAAAGGTGCGGGTGACGGCCTGACTGCGGTCTTCTGCTCCGTTTTCATCCGTTCCGATGTTGTTTACCACCAGAAACGGCCGTCCGGCGGCATCGTTGAGCGCCACGGTAACGCCAGCATCGGCACTTTTCGTGCGCAGCACGGCACCGGCCAGGTTGGTCAGATACGTGAAGTTCGCCAGCTCGGCATCGTGCAGGCGCGGGTCGGCGCTCTGCGCCAAGACACCACGCGCATCGTACTGATGGCGGGTGATGCGTTCGTCCGTTACCGCCGGAGTGGTGGGATGACGGTGGTATTGTATCTCCCGCGCGGTCAGGCCGCGGTTGTCGAGCACCGTGACCGTCGGGGTTCTGAAATAAAGTGTATTGTGGGTCATAATCTTGTCAACTGTAAATGAATTGGAAAAATACCGGCAGAAAATCTGCTGGCATGGCGTTAAGCAGAGGGTGGGGTCTCCGCGAGGGTGTCATTTTCATCCTCGCTGACCACAAACCAGGGCGTGAACAGCGTACGGCGCAGCCCACCTTTTGCCGTGATAACCTGCCATTCCCGCCCCACCGGATCGTAACAGTGGGTGTCGGCATACAGATCCTGCCGCGCGCTGTCATCGCTGAGGTACTGCCAGGCATCCAGGAAAAATGGCTGGTAGGTTCGGACAGGTTGTCCTTTGCCGTCATACTCGGTTCGGCCTGAAACCGCCCAGCGGGTTGGGGTATGGGCAACAACGGGTTTTCCTTTCGCGTCCGTAATAAGACTGCCGTCTGCGGCACGTTGCCAGGCCTCTCCCGACGCATGGTATACCGCACTTTGCAATAAACGCCCAAAGCCGTCGCTGTAGGTGACGCTCTTACGCAATTGTTGTTCAGGATCTGTGTCATAACGGTCAGTGGTCAGAGCCAGGACATGGACAGGCTCCCGCGACGCCGTCAATGCCTGCCCATCCCTCACGATACCCTGACGTTGTTGCCAGCGACGGAAACCCAGCGCACAAACCCGCTTATCTTCTGTCACCACACCCGCGTCAAGCAGTGCCTGCCATGTAAAGCCTGCCATAGATTCCTGACTGGTGTGCGCCAACGGCATCCAACTTAGCGGCGCATAGACCATACAGCTGGCGACCGGAAGATTGGGTTTCAGGCCGAGTGCCTCTTCCACTGAGGATGGTGGTGTAAATGGGCACTCTTTAGGTGGGGTGTAACCCTGCGGAGTGCCTGCCTCTGTCCCCCAGAACCTGCTGGATGACACTTGTCCTAGCGCGTTCAGGGTGATGTGTTGCCGGTTGTCATTCGCATCCGTTATCTGAACAGGCGTCAGGAAGCGGTAATCATAGGCGGCATTCGTGTACAGGCCGGCTGCATCCTGCATGCGAATGACGGCACAATAATGGGTATCCCAATCAATGGCGTTTTTTCCAATCTGTACCGTAGCGCGTTGAGCCACCGGACGGTAAAATGCCTCAGCCCCACCGTAATCGGTATATCCTTGACGAGCTACCCAGACTACCGATTCTGCACCGGTATTGAATGGGCGTGGCACCCGCAAATAACCGGCCTCCGTTAATGTTTTTTCCAGTGCTTCTGGGCTGAGCGAGTCATCGAAAGCCTGCAACGCCACCTCATCAAAAACCGCGGTTTCGGTATAAGCCACCAATGCTTGTCGGGTCGGATTTTCTTCGGGGCTGGTATATGCTACGCGCTGATGCCCCAAATAAGTCAGGGGTGTCCCCGGGGCTATCAGACTGTTCTCTGTCAGCAAGTCCTCTAGGGTGAAACCTTCTCGGGGTATCCGCTCTGCCGGATAGACCCAGGCATCGCTTCGCACGACATCAGGCAGTCCCAGTACCTGATATTCAGTGTCAGTCAGGTGATGGTAACGTTGCCGTTGTCGGGTAAGCCGCAATTGCTGTTGCTGATCATCATAGCTGCTGTCGAATAATGTCTCCGGCAACGTATCCGGGTAAGGTGACACCGAGGGCTTAGGACGACGGGGATAAGCAATGTCGACGGTCTCCCGTGGGAAACCGTAGCAGTCACTGTTCAGCACCACCTGCTGATGGCATTGCGGATCATCGGCAATACGTTCGTACTGCCAGGTTCTTTGTTCAATCACACTCGGCCAGACTGTCGGTGAGTTACCCGGTAAACCTGTCAGAAGCCGAACCTGGGGTCGGCTGTCCATGACGGTATAGGGAGTGCCAGCCTGTGCGGTGCCATCGTCGCCATAGACCTCACTGTGCAACGGTTGGCCTTTTAATGCCCGGTGCAGCCAGTAAGCCTCTTCCGTTGAGGGAACGAGCGTGACATCCTGTTCTTTATCAGGGTCAAAATGCGTAAAGCGGCAGGTAAAAGGTGGGAAAGCCTGTTTGTCACCGTGCCAGAATTCATCCGCCAACAAGGTATCGACGGCGTGAATCCCCGTGGCAAACCAGTTGATCGTGATAGCGGGTGACAGTGGGCCTGTGACTGACGAATGGGTTGCCTGTGCCAACTGGTCGCTATCTTTCTGTCTTACCCGGCCAAATCCCCGAAACTCACGTTCCCGGCCATCCCAGGTGCCATGGGCATAATCCTGTTCTGAGGTCAGTCGATTACCCGTGATTTCATCCTGTACTTCAGTACGCCACAACACGTGGATGGGAAAGGGCAGATAACTGGTCACAGAACGCCCCACGTTTTCGGCCTGGTGTTTTTCATCCAGCCAGAACTGTGCCGAACTGCGGTAAAAAAGGGTGGTTTCTGCACCCATATTGTTGTTGATGGTATTCAGCAGGCCGGGTTTGTATTCGGTCATATCCAACCGCCAGTGCTGCACCGTCATATGGGGAACAGTCAGAATAACGCTGGATACGCCCAATCCCTGCGTATCGGCGATGTGTAACTGACAGGTCCGGTCAAACCGGACATCCTCAGGCAGATTGATGCGTACCGGCGCCGCAAATTGATTACCGCTTTCATTAATAAACAGCTCCAGATAGGTGCTGTGGACATAGAGAATGTCGGTGGTGCCGGAGCCGTCAATATCGGCTAAATACACTTGGTCAGGATTAAAGTTTTTGGCTGAAACCGTCAATCCGGCCAGTCTGATGGGGTGTCCAAAACGGCCGTGTCCGAGATTAGGCCAGCACATCACACCGTCAGCGGCAATCTCCACCAGATGTTGCTGACCGGAACCCAGCATATCGGCAAAGGCGACCAGTTTTCGTTCATCCGCGCCCGGGATCGGTAATGTCATGCCGTCGGACTGGATAACGGTGTTGCCTTTTTTCCAGCCCGTTTGTTGGTTAGCATACAGGCGCACACTGCGTGGCCCAATCATGACCAGATCAGCCAGCCCCGCGCCAGTCAGGTCGGCCAGTTGTGCCTGAGGGTGAAAATACTCGATCGGCAAAGCGGATAACGGGACAAAAGGAGACCACTGCCCGTTTGGTGCTAGGGTGTGATAACCATTGACCCCGGCGGCGGTGACGACCCAATCCAGCTTGCCATCCCCGTTGATGTCCATCAGTGAGGTATTATTCTGCTGGGCGGGGATTTGCGGCAGTGGTTTTATCTCACCATAGGCCACGGCATCGCGTGCTTCCGCCGAGGTATCACGCATAGGAGAGCGATACCACCACGTGTGGGGCGAGTCCTGATAAAGGATGCCCGGTAAGCCTTCGCCATACAGGTCAACGAACTGATACGGCTGTAGTGGGTTAAACTTGTCCAACTGCGGCATGGGCTGCCAGGCCATCAATGATGTGGTATCCAGCCGTTGATAATCCAGCGCCAACGGTGGCAGAGTAACGGGCGTCCCGTCATTTTCATGGGCCACCTGACGGGCCGAAACCAAAGTACTGGCACAATGGCTCAAATCATACGCGAGCATCAGACGGGAGACCAAAGCCGGTGTTTCAGGGGCAGTGTCTTCGCCGGCTAACGCTTTCAACTGATGAAACATCAGCACCTGCCGGCACAAACGGCGGGTACGAATTTCAAAGCCGTATTCAAACCGGGAGAAACAATCTTGGCGAACAGGCCAGTTTCCAGACGTTGCCTGAAACGCAGGCACGTCATACAGCGAGCTTGCCCGTTCGCCGTAATCAAACACCAGATGAAATAACCACTGGTCATTGGCAGGCAGCGCTTTATCCAGAGCAAACAGGCTCGCCTGTGGCGTGATATTGCCGTAATGAACCTGCATCAAATAGCGTTGTGCACCGGATAACGGGTGCTGCCCTTTTTCAGTTTCACCGCAGCCGGTGTCATCTTCGGCACGGTATTGGTAGTAAACGTGCTCGCCGGTGGGTGTCACGGTTTCTTCCAGTAGCCACTGAGCGATCTGGCTATCGTCAGCCGGGTTAGCCACCCGGGCGTGGACATTTTTTCCAAAGAGATGGACTTGACCTTCCGGGCTGAATATCACCCAGAAGGGTTTTTGCGTCCTGTTCTGTACAGGCTGCCAGTATTCCAGCTGGCTGAAATCATGAATGATACGGGGTTGATAACGGGTCACCTGCCAGCTCTCATCTAACATTACCCCCTGCAACAGATTAGTGATGCGGATATCCGGCTTGCCCTGTTCATTTGGGGCAATATGCATGACGTCGCCCATTGGACTCAAAAAAGTATCGTTGCCCTCATAACGCGGCACGCCATGTGAGGTACGCAGACTGATAGCCATGGGAGCAGACTGCCATCCCATGCCAAAGGCACCATTGCCGCTGCCGCTGCTGTAGGTAAGGGACAGCGCAGGAGCCGTGCCGCGCCCACTAGAAATGGGTAGTGGCAGAGATAACGTCACCATTCCATTGGAACCACCAGTAGTAAGAGATTCACCTATTCCCTGAATAGCACCACCGCCTTTAGGTAGTGATGGTGCTGCTATCGTAATATCTTGACTCTTTTGCATATAAAGCTCCATGTTGGCTTCTCTGATCCGATTCCCACTATTTACTGCTGACGAAAGTGTTTATTATTTTCTCTAACCAAACCAGACACCTCATTAGTAAATGCTGTATTACCCGTCTGAGCGGTATAACGAAACTCTACGACAATGTCTTTCAGTGCATTAATGAGCCTGGATTGTTGAAGTTTATCTGCGCGAGGAAAATCCAGACGCCAAGAAGATATCGCTCCGGTCCCTTCAAAAGGCAGGTAACGTTCGTCATTTATATTGGTGTATAACACCCCAGTTTTATTCTCCTGATTAGAGATAACGATACTTTGACTAACCCGAGGATTGGAAAGAATACTGGCTGGCTTAATGGGGATATCTCCGCCTTTCTCCGGATAGTAATATTTCAAAGCGGCCATATCAGGGCTGAGAAGGGTTTCACTTGATGTCTGAGTCAGTGTTGCCTTTATTTCTTCATAGGGGCCAAGTAACAGAGGCATATTAATCGATATGTTGACAATCTGACGCAGGTAATGTCCAGGATAGTCACGATCAAAATCTAAAGGTGATAAACTGAAATCAAATTGTCCCGTTTCTCTGATTTTTTCCACGACTTCATCCCATGTCAGAGAATCAATCGTGTTTTCCACCCACTGCTTCAATGAGACCGTTTTTACAATTTCCAGACGTCGGTCGTGGCGCTTTAAGTACGTACTTTCCATGTTTAATAGTTGTAGCTTCAACGCCTCACCCGCAGTCAGACCAAAATAGTTATCAAACCACACATTAGGCTGAATAAAGCGAGCCTCATAGTCCCCCATTTCATACCGCCAGCACGCTTCAACACTCAGACACAGAGAAGTGACTGCATCATAGGCCTGAAAATAGAAGGTAGACATCTGGCTGATCAACCATTGATACAGTGCTGAACCCGTGGTACGTGTCAGCAGGAGTTGATAACGCACTTTGGCTTGCTCTTGTTCTTTACGAGCTTGATCAAGCTGCACCTGAACCATTCTCTTTGCATTTTGAGCACTTTTAATTTGTTCATCGAGCATCTCACCTTCAGCAGCAGCTTGATCATGCTGAAATTGCCACTCTTCACGGCGTCGCCGATATTGTTCGCTTTCTGAGGTGACATAAGACATGACTCTTTTTTCGCTCGCGGAAATGCGATGCGCCCAGCCGAGTGCCCTGGCAGGTCCCCCCCAAACTGAGCCTCCCACGCTAGTACCGAATAGATTTGGCACGAGATCGGCAATCGATGCCGCAGATTCCATTCCCGCTGAAGCTTGTTCATAAGGGATAGTTTCCTTACGCTTATCCATTGAGTCTCTTTCTGCGGAAGAAATGTCATCGTCCTTGAGCTGGCGGTAATACGCTTGCCGCTCGGTGACGACTTTTTTACTTGAAATCAACGTATCAATAGCCGCTTGCTGTTGTGCCAACGCGACTTCTTGTAGCTGTACCGCAAAGGCCGACAGTTCATCCATCTGCGATTGCACCCGTTCTTCCTGTAATGCCTGTTCCTTCTGTTCACGATACTGCCTGACCAGATCACCAAAACGGGTCAATGTCTCCACCGCGTTTTGTACCCGTGGTAACAGGGCGCGGAAGCGATACGGCAATATCGGCGCCAATGCACTGACGGCTCGCTGTGACAGGCCTGAAGCACTGCTTTGAGCTCGTAGCAGGTCGCGTGGGTTCACCGGTGCCGCATACATCTCAAGCAACATCGGTTTGCCATCAATGGTCAGATTGTTGTGCAATGTGTCCAAACGCTGTTGCAACGTATCCCATAGTGCTATCAAGTCTGGATTGACCGGAGTGCGAAACACGTTAGAATCATCCAGTACCTTCCAGTGTTCATTTCGTACTTTGCTCACTTCTGGCAACAATTCCGGTAAAAAACGCGCCAGCGATCCATCCAATACGGTGGCGTCAGTCGATAACGCTTCCAGGGTCTTCGGTGTCCAACGCGAGGCAACCAGCACATCTGGACGAGGCCCCAGTAATGCTGTAACGCGTGCATAATGTATCCGTGCCTCCGTCAGTGCATCCCGCGTCAGGCGGCGGTACAAGGCATCTCCCTGCGCCAGAATGTTGCGGGCATATTCCATGAATATCGCTTTTTTGTAACGTTCCGGTGTTGAATAGCAGATGGCATCCGGATCAGCCACACGCCCTGCTTCCTGCTCCCAGGTATAACTGCCGGGTTCCAGCAGCGGACATACCCGCCAATAAGGTGTTTTGTTGGCATTATCTTCGCCTTCATGCACCCGGATCTGTGGATTAAAGATGTAGTGATACCAGTTTTCCGCGTCGCGATATCTAAACTCTTGATGCAGACGGTTGGCGACGGCATGAGGAATATGGAAGAAAATTTCCCAGAAATAACGGCCATTGGCGCCATGAAAATCCAGTGTATTCGGAACACCTACAGCATTCGATGGAGGTGCGACTTCAGGTGTATTTTGCGCTTCCCAGCTAAATAAACTGTCCAAAGATAAAGAAGCACGGCCAACAAGTTGAGCTGCAAAAGTGGTATTAAGACGGATATGGGTAAGGTCAGGTAGCTTTTGATCTTGCAGAGCGAGATATTCCCCTCCGTTTTCCTGAATAATATTGGGAAAAATTGAGTTTTCGGCACCATAATACGCAGAATCACAAACGTTTATTTTAGATCTAAAGAATTTTCCATAGATTGCACGTACGTTACCCTCAGCAGGTAGCTCTAGAATATCTTCTACTTTAATGCATTGCAGACGTGAATCGAGTGTTAATACTTTTCTTACATATCGACTAGGCCTATCATCCAATTCATACATCACATCAAATGAGCCATTTTTACCCTCTGTATTTTTTCTACCAAAGAGGACAAGGGCAGTTAATTTCAGCTTGTCAGTCGGCCAATTAGGATAAATTGCTAGCACAATTGGCGTAGACCAGGTGTTATTTAGTTTTTGATAAATAATTTCAAGCTGGTATGTGAATGTTGTCTCGGAGGGATCTGAACTGTCAGCGGGCTGTTCCAATTTTTTAGTAAAATAGACAACATGCACGCGATTATTAATCCAGATAATTTTTGGATTAATTATTTCACCTGTTGACAGTTGAACCTCTTGCCATTCACTCCACGCTGTAGGTGATAGCGAGGCTTTACCATCCACATCCTGAATAATATTTTTCGCAGTACGCCAGTAAAAATGGTCAGGCTGCAAACGCGATTGCCCCAGAAAAACAAACTTCGAATCAGTAACATTATTCCCGTACAAATACCCTGCTATTGTTGAAATATTACAGATCTTTTCTAGTTTGCTGAGGTAATTCTGAACTGCCCGTTGAACACTTTGTGTTGAGATACGGTTTTGTTTGATTTCTGATAGGAAATCAGCAAATGCGGTTGTCTTATTTAACCGTAGCTCTGGATCGATATAATTCTCGGCATAATTAAGAAGCAATTTATTGGCTCCCCAAACCGACATATCACTGTCAATATACTGCCATTGATTCAACTCTTTTTTATCAAATCCGTTAGTATAACCCGGCTCCATATTATTATAGATTGCATGATTAAGCTGAAGAAGGCTGCTGATTCTATGCGCAATAACGGTTGTCTTCGCATCCGCATTGATCAGCGGGTCAATGAGCAGATAATCGTAAAGTTCTTCGACGGTATTAATGTTGAATTTTTGCAAAGATCCCGTGTGAGGAAACACCTGGCCGAGGCAATATGCAAGCAGCCCATCGCGGTAGCTCTCCTCCAGCGTGTTAATAAAAGTCTCAGACATGGTATACCTACTTATAAAAATATGTTTATCAGGACATTCTTCCGGCTAGAGCCAACTTAAGCTGTTTCCTGGCCGATAATCTCTGGTCAAATAGCCTTTTTACCTTGCTCCGGCTTCTTCTGTGTCATCAGCGAAAATCTCTTTTTCATCGTTATCCAGACGTTGATTGACTGCCTGGGTAAACGTGCTGTTTCCCGGAAGGGCCATATATCTAAGATGAATGATGATATCGTCCAGCGAATTCAGAAATGTTTGTTGATCTTCCTGATCGTGTAATGGGAAGCTTAATCGCCACTGTGATATAACACCGGTTCCTTCAAAGGGCAGATAACGCTCATCACCAAAATCCAGCATAAATTGACCGTGATCGTCGAAACCCGAAGATAAGGCGATGCTCTGACTGACGCGTGGATTAGAAAGTAAGCTGGCCGGTTTAGCTGTCGTCAGCCTATAAAGGTAATCGAGCGCGGATACATCCGGTTTAAGCAGAGTATGGCTAGTCACCTGTGTCAGCATTGCCTTCACATTTTGATAAGGGCTAATCAATCCTGACATTGTGACAGAAACATTGACAATCTGTCGCAGATAGTGGCCTGGGTAATCATGGTCAAACAGAGAGGCATTCAGTTCAAAATCTAACTGACCACTTTCAAGCATTTTGTCCCAACTGCTGAGATTGTTCTTCGCCGCATTTTTGAGGAGTTGTTTTAATGAGACAGTTTTCACAATTTCCAGACGCCGTTCATGACGTTTCAGATGAGCGCTTTCCATGTTAAGTAATTGCAGTTTCAGGGCTTCACCCGCTGTCAGACCAAAGTAGTTATCCAACCAGACGTTGGGTTGAATAAAACGGGTGTCATAATCGCCCATTTCATACTGCCAGCACGCCTCTGCGCACAGACACAATGAGGTGACGACATCATAGGCCTGAAAATAAAAGGTCGACATCTGGCTAACCAGCCACTGATATAAACCTGATCCTGTGGTACGTGTTAACAGGAACTGATAATGCGTTTTAGCGTGCTCCTGCGCTTTCCGGGCCTGATTCATCTGTATTTGAATCATTTCCTTGGCGAGTTGGCCGGCATTAATTTGCTCTTGAATGCTCTCTATTTCTGCTGATGATTGATCACACATAAACCGCCACTCTTCACGACGGCGACGGTATTGTTCGCTTTGGGAGAGTCTGTCCGCACTCATTTGCAACGAAATGCTCTTCGCACGCAAGCCACTGGCCGTCGCCCGGAACGGGGCACCGTAATTTATTCCTCCCGTGGCAAAGCCAAATACATTAGGTGCTAAATCGGCAACGGCTCCGATGGTGTCAAAAGAGGATGCAGCGATTTCATGTGTTGAAGATGCGGTCAAAAGATCCATAGACTGAGATTCAGCCGCTGAAATATTTTCGTCATACAGGGCAGCATAGTATTTTTGGCGTTGTTGCACCGATTTCTGGCTTTCGGCCAAAGCATCGATAGCCGCCTGCTGTTGCTCCAATGCCGCTTCCTGTAGTTGTACCGCAAAGGCCGACAGTTCATCCATCTGCGACTGAACCAGTTCTTCCTGCAATGCCCGTTCTTTCTGTTCACGGTACTGCCTGACCAGATCACCAAAGCGGGTCAGTGTCTCCACCGCACTCTGTACCCGTGGTAACAAGGCACGGAAGCGATACGGCAATATCGGCGCCAATGCGCTGACAGCTCGCTGTGACAGGCCTGAAGCACTATTTTGTGCTCGTAGCAGGTCACGTGGGTTCACTGGTGCCGCATACATCTCAAGCAACATCGGTTTGCCATCGATGGTCAGATTATTGTGCAATGTGTCCAAACGCTGTTGCAACGTATCCCACAGTGTTATCAGGTCTGGATTAACTGGCGTGCGAAAGGCTTTGGGATCATTCAGTGCTTTCCAGTGCCCATTTCGCACTTTGTTCATCTCCGGCAACACCTCCGGTAAAAAGCGTTCCAGTGAGCCATCCAGTACGGTTGCATCCGTTGACAACGTTTCCAGGGTGTTCGGCGTCCAACGCGAGGCGACCAGCACATCTGGGCGAGGCCCCAGTAATGAGGCGGCGCGTGAGTAATGTACTCGTGCTTCCGTCAGTGCGTCACGCGTCAGACGTCGGTACAGCGCATCTCCCTGTGCCAGAATATTGCGGACATACTCCATGAATATCGCTTTTTTATAGCGTTCCGGTGTTGAATAGCAGATAGCATCGGGATCGGCCACGCGCCCTGTTTCCTGCTCCCAGGCATAACTGCCGGGTTCCAGCAGCGGACGTACTCGCCAGTATGGTGTTTTGTTAGCGTTATCTTCGCCTTCATGCACCCGGATCTGTGGATTAAAGATGTAGTGATACCAGTTTTCCGCATCACGGTAGCTGAACTCTTGATGCAGGCGGTTGGCCACAGCATGAGGAATATGGAAGAAAATTTCCCAGAAATAGCGGCCATTGGCACCATGAAAATCGAGCGTTTTTGGCAGATTTGACTCTGCGGGTGGAATTGCTTCCAGTATATTTTGCGCAGCCCAGCTGAACAAATTCTCCAATGAGACGGAAGCACGGGAATAAAGCTCTGAAGCAAATACGGTATTCAGACGAATATGGGTAAGGCCATGATTACCCACTGCATTAAGGGCAAGATACTGACCCCCATCGGCTGCGTATTCAATATCCGGTAGCTGCAAAGCCTTAGCCTGCGTAATTTCTAACTGAAAAGCATAATGATTCGGTTTGCTTGGCAAAGGCGTATTGCCATTTCCGGCGTTATAATCTCTCCCGGGGGTAACATAGGTTTCCATATGATAGCGACCGAGGATTGGGAGAAGAGCACCATTACCACTCCCTTTACGCAAAGAAAAAGTAAATGGAGCGTTAAATTCGTGCCGTCCCCTTGCCGTTACCGTTCCCATTATTTTCTGCTGATTCGTTCTGTCAGCGCCCGATTCATTGGGGAAAAAATAACTTCTTACAGTGGCGTCCTGATACAACGTGTCAGGAATAAAGGATGTCAACACAAAATCAGAAACCATGCCTGACAAAGAGATTTGGATTGCACCGGCAGGAATATCCGTACCCAGATTGCTTAAATATTTTCCAGCCTCATTCACTGCATCTGAATTTTCAAAAGTGTATCTAGTACCATTAATTAATAATAGATTTTCATTATCAAAAATAACCTGATTATTAACAATGATTTTTACATAAAAGGGGACTATTCCCCAAATAGAGTATGGCGTTATATACGCGATATAACGGCCATCCTGTGTTCTGCGCTGGAAACATAAATCAATCCGCATTGCACCTAAAGCAGAAAGCCAGGGATTGGTGTGATAGCGCATTTCTTTCGCAGCACGATAACTGAAATCATCCTCATAATCTGTACTCACAGAGATATAAGGAACATAGACATCATTTCCGGATACTTTTTCTTTTTTAAATTCCAGCTTAGGGTCAAACAATCTGGCTCGACATTTATACTTCTCTTTATTACTCCAGGGATCATCAGGAAGCGGTTTAATACTCAGATTAAACATACTTTTGTCTGTCGCTTCATAAATAAAGCCATATAGCTGTAATTTACGTGAGCTCATTAAACCATAAATATCTTTATATAAAGGGTTGTTTGACAGATCACTAATCGCTTTAGACTCCATCCATCCGTTAAGCGAAAGTGCCTGAATGTCATTTTTTTCTATTTTGTAAATCACATCCAGGACTTCGCTGCTTCTGTCTTTATCATAACGTCCCCGCAGCACCATACCCGATTGCTCATAATTCCCGTTGGGAACCTCCATGCCCGTGTAAGTTTTCAATACGGTCGGTTCAGACCATTGGTCATTGAGTCCCAGATAAATGGTTTCCAGACGGGTGGTATAATGCTTATTTTTTACCTCTTGATTATCAGATTGTTCTGGCACACTGGAAAAATAGAACAAGTAAAGCCGATGATTAAAATAAGCCAGACGAGAACAAAATACACTTTGGGCGGCGAGATTGATTTTTTTCCACTCACTCCAACCCGCAGGGTTAGTTGCCCAGTTATTGTTATCCTGCTCGTAGAGAATATTATCTGCTTTACGCCAATAGAGATCATTGGGGGTCAGTGGATTTTGACCTAAAAACCAGAAATTGGCATCTGTTGCTGTCGCATTGTCCATATAGCCGGAAACGGTAGAAATATTACATAATTCTTCCATCTGGCTAAGGTAACTCATCACCGATTTTTGTACACTCTCTTCAGAAATACGGCTTTGATTGATTTCATTAACAAAATTTGCAAAGAGATGAGTTTTATTAAGACGAAGATTGGGATCGATATAGTTTTCCGGGTAGTTTTGTAACAGCTTATTCGATGCCCAGATTGACATATCGCTGGAGATATTATTCCACTGTTCAAGCTCTTGTCTGGAAAAATTATTCGAAAAACCCGGTTCCATACCATTATATACAGCATGATTGCGCTGAAGCAGGCTGCTTATCACATGGGCAACACGCGTGGTTTTAAATTCCGCATTCATTTCTGGATCAATCAGCAGATATTCATAAAGTTCATCAACGGTATCGATGTTAAATATTTTAAGTTTTTCATCATTACAGAATACTTGCCCAAGGCTGTAATCCAGCAGGGCATCACGGTAACTTTCATCAAGTTGTTTGATTACGGAAAGAGTATTTGACATAGTTTGACTCATTATCTAAGCGTTTAATTAATATACTTTCTGCGGAATTATTATTTTCCGCAGGCTTATTAGTAAAATATTACGTCAAAACATTTTGGAAATATCTAGAATGACCACATCTAGAGTTGGTTTAGTTAGTGCATCAATACCTATATTTTTAGCGCTACCTGGATAGTAACTGGGTATGGAATAGTGAAAATCATTATATTTAACGTTTGGATCTTTAGATCTATAATTAGGACCTGCGTATCTAATCCACTCGTCGGGTATGTGGTGGCTGAAGTAATGAATAGGAATACCCTGATTATTCTGAGAGTTAATATATAACTCATTACGACTTATTGGAATTTTAAATTCAACATCAAATTCACTAGAATACCATCTTGTCATATTACCAAAGATAGCTACATAAAACGAATCTTGAATAACGGCCCCATCTTGAAGCTGTAAACTCAATGTGATTTCTTTTCCTCTTAAGTTATCCCATAGACTATTATTCGGTGAATTACCAGCTTTTATCGTGTCTATATATATCGATCCGATTCCGTTATCATCAACATTTTGATAGTTTTCGAAATATTTTTTAGGTATATTTATTCCAAATTGTTCAGCTGGTGTTGAACCTGCTAGGCAACTCAAAACTTTATAACTAGTTTTTTTGATATCAGAGTTGAGATTATCAGTAATTTTAAATCTAATTAAAGCATTTAAATTAAGAGAAACAAAAAATATTCTTTCTAGTTTATCATCATGTAACACTGTTCTTCTGATAGCATCAGGAATAGATTGTTGCGGTTCTGATTCTGATGTAATCAATTCTAATGAATAACGCATTTTCTTTGTAATACTAAATTTAGCAATATCACCATTTTGCGTTATTGCCTGTAATTTAGATGTACCATATTCATTCGGAATAAAAGTAAATGTAGATTCTCCATGTGAGTCTGTCTCAGTCACTATAATGGTAATATCATTAGCTAGCCATTGAATAGGATAATTTGCAACTTTTGGTTCTATAACAACGCTACAATCCACACTAATTTGATCTGGCGTATATATTGTTTCAGATGACTGATGTTTCTTAACAATTTTAACTGGTGGAATTACTTTTATAGATTCTGATTGTTTTAGTTCAGTATCATCACTTTTCGCGGTGATTACACATGAACCAACTTTTGTAAAAGTAATCGCGCTATTACATTTACCATCTATATCTGTTCTGACAGTAACAGGATTAAATACTCCGCTTTCGTCTCCTAGAAAATTAAACTCAACGAGCTTATTAATTAAAGGTTCTCCATTAACTCTTAATAGACGACATTCCACTGGATATTCTTTATCAAGAATAAAGTAACCCGGTGTTAAATTATCAATAGCAAGAACTTTAACATATTCTATATAAGGTACATCATTAATAAGCACTGGATAAAAATAAATTTTTTTATTACGTGCCTCACAAACAACTTGGGTATTACCAATAACATCATTTGCTGTTAAGTAAACAGATGATTTTCCTGTCTTATTAATCAAGGTTAATTGCTGTGTTAATTTTCCTTTATCTGTATTCCATAAGATTTTTTCATCCAGTGCTACGTTGTCATAAATATCTTTAAGTAAAACAGTAAATAGTGCTTTATCTTTTCCATCTGCTTTTATCTGACGATCAACAATATCGCCGACTGCGGACATTTTGAGTTTATTTGGGTCATAAGTCAGCATCACTGAAGGCGCAACAAGTTCTCTCTCCAGACTATAGATCGCCGTGACTTTGGCTTCTCCCATCAAACTGCCTCCTGACAAAGAAGCTTGACTCACTCCATTCTCATCTGTTTTTGTGGTAACAGTACGCAGTGTTCCCAGTGTCGTTTGCCAACGGATTTGGATACCAGCACGTGGATTACCATACGGATCAAGCAATTTTGCGGTAAATACGGCGACTTGTTCTGGTGTGTCTGGATACTTATTCTTATCAATCGCAATCAATGTTTCTTTATCGACGGTAATTATTGAGGTATCGGTTTGCCCCAGTTCGCCCGATTGAGAGACAGCCGTGCTTTCATTGCTGGTACCAAGACTGCTCAGCGCAGCTTCAGCGGCTTCACGGTAGGACATTTTGTCGCTAAATATCGTCAGATGAGAAAGGGTGATCAATTCACGAACTCCCGCTTTAATACTGACCTTAGCCTCCCGCAGACGGATCATAAACGCCAGTTGCTCCATTGTTGTCACGAAAGTCTCATTCATCTGATAAAGTGAGTCGAACAAATCGATAATCTCTTTCACCGCGAAACCAGTAAATTCTGAAACTTTTAGCGCGCAATCTTCACGGTATAGCTGTAATTCTGATTCTGACAATTCGTTCAGATCAGGAATGACTGAAGCAAGCTGCAAGTAGTTGAGGATTAACGTTTCTTCACGCCCCAGCGCTTTCAATGTGGTTGCATAGCAGGCCAGTGAATAGAGGGTAATAAAATCCAGTTCTTTGACCACATCGTCTTGGACACGGAACGCATCAGGATGGCTTAATTCATACTGCTTAAACAGATAACGCCGCGGATAATTGCGGAAACTTTGTAGGAAACCCGCACTTAAGTTAAAAGCCTGACAAATCTCAGCACGTTTACTTATTCTGTTGACCAGACTTAAGAACGCATCACCATCCACGATACTGATACTGGCTGTCGATGAAGAAGCAATCCGGATCACATGTTGCAGCACCTGATAGAAATTGCCACCGGACCAGAACAAAATTTCTCTGGCTTGATCAGCGTTCAAGCTGAAAGTGTTAGATAACGTTTCCCAAACCAGTGCTTCCTGATTCGCTTTAGCCGACATGATGATGGTTGAGAGTTTGTAAATAATATCCGGATCACGCGTTTTATCTTCTTCACTGACTTTTTTTGCCAGTTCTGTTGCTAACATGCTTTGATAAGAGAGGGGATCTGTGTAGCCCAAATCTTTAACCAGCCCTGGCATTCCCGGAATATTCCCTTCACTACTCCCATCATCAATAAAATCAGACAGAGTTTGCATCCAGGTTTTAGTACCACCGCCATTGCTCTCTTCAGGAGGTAAAACGCCACCATCAGAGAAAGATTTCTCCGTGATCAACGTCGGGTTGACTTTGGCATTCATTTCCTTAACTAAGTTAAGTTCCCGATCGGTCGCCACCGGCATTTTACTGACAGGCAACAAGACATGATAAAGCCAAAGAATATCTATTTGATTGGACTGACACCATTCAATGGCATCGGCTAAATTGTCCATGATATTGAATGTGTCAGTCACCGAGCTATATTGATTACCACTCACCTCTACCCGACAGAGTTTGGTCAGGAATTGCTGCCCACCATCATTAATAATACTCAGCAGAGCCAGAGCAGTTACCGGCTCCACGCCAACACCGCGTGAAAACGTAACAACGCGATAAAAAGCTGAAATTACCGCAATAGACCAGGTTATTTTTTCTGGAATGAAGTCATCTGCCTGAGCATTTGATGAATTTAACGTTTTGGCAATCAATCTGCCGATAAAAATAAAGGTATCGTTATCAATGCCCAGAGCAGCGCACAGCAATGCAATTTTCTTTTGTTCACTTTCTGAACGGCCAACGATATAGAATTCACTATCATCAATAATGTATTGCTTATCAAATTGATTTTTAAGACGAAATAATGTATCCAATTGAGAAGTACTGTCACCACGGGCATAGACGGAAACAGTATCAATGATGGCGGCAAATTTCGCTGCGGATAAATCGTATTTTTTCCTGAAACGCTGGAACAAACCCAGCCCTCGTAAAGTATTGTGTGTCGGCCACAGTAGGGCAATATTTTGTTCTGTGGGATTTTCGGCACGTAGTAACGCCATCAGCAATTGATCGACTTCCTCAAAACTGAGATTTAACCAACGACTGAGACGAAGAATACGCTGCATTCTGTCAAAACTGTCATCAGTCACATGGGATAAAATGTGATGGGTACTCTTGTCATCACCAGTACCACTGCTGACGGTTTCAATAGTAATAAAGTCACTTTTACCGGCATTGATAAACACGGAACCAAAAACAGTGGGTGAGGCAGGTGCAGCAACATTATTGCTCACATAATCGGAACGTACCGGCATGAACTTTTCAATTGATAATAGCGATTCAAGTTCTGCGTGGCTAATTCCCACCTTAATGCAAAAATCTTTTGTGTTCACTAAATCTGCTGAGGTCTCTACTCCATAGCATTTTTTATAAAAATCTTTCTGCCGATCGCTGGTTTTGCTGATAAGAGCGGCACGAGGACTGGCGATATATTCATTAAGAACGGCGTCCTGTGAAGCAGGAAAGAACGGTTTTTCCAGCAACAATTCTGCTTGTGCCGGCCCCATAAAAGTATCCAGCATCTGAGCATCATTGGTTTGATCGGAATGTAAGCCCGGTTGCTTAAACCAAGGATAAGCAATATCACAGGTGCGAATCATATCGCCCAGTGACCCATTTTTTTCAGTTAATGATTTATCCGTATGTGTTTCACGTTGCTTATCCAAAACATAATTAATTTGATGTTGGTAACGCTCATAAGGTAAACCGAACGGGTAATAGGTTTCAGCCAATACATCATCAACCGTCGTGCCAACAGGTTTAGTTTCATTGATATATTTCTGGATAGTGGCCTTAAGTACCTGGTTGTTCAATTTAAGAACGGGCACTTCTTTGGAGTAGGCATCATTATCGATAATCGTTTCAGAAATATCTGAGCGGCGGCTAGCTAAGGGAATATTGACTGGTGCATCTTTTGCTTGCGCTTCCAGCTTTTTGGTAATTTGGTATTGTTCATATAAAAATCCTACCCCTGATGTTGGGTCTTCAATCGAACCCGGCTGGCTACTATTTATCACATCAGGCAAAAATTGATCGCTGTAACTTGGCCCAGATACCAGGCTACGAACGCCGGTTTTTTGAGAAGATATTTGCTGCCGGGATGTTTTCTGGCGATCTTCACGGCTACGTGTTGCAGCCACGGCTAAAGCCGTTTCCCATTTAGCAAGAAATTCTTTAAGTTCAGCTTCTGAAGTATATTTTTCAAATTCTCTTAATGTGTCTAGATTGAGCCGGGTTGGCGAAATATTTGATGTACGCGACAGGGAATGAAGTCGTTCAAGAATGTCGTGTGAGGTGGTTAGTTCCGTGAGTTTTTTTTGTTTTTTGTCAGAAGTCTGATCTGGCATGATAAACCTCGATAATTTATCAAAGAGTGATAACGAATTTAGTCTATTAAAATGACATGTTTAATTATTACTTTGCAGTTTGATATGGCATATCACAGTAAGAATAATGGTGAATAGCTTTAATTGCATAAAGGCAATATTAATTTATATAAAAATAGATCCGTTCCAATAACTCGCTCTCGGGTATGTTATGTGTTTCTCGCATCTTTTATACGATATTGAGTGTTATTAACAATAGTGTATTTAACTATGTCATAGGTTTTAGTTGATATATATTTTTTGTTACTACTACATCTAAATAAAAATAATATTACTGCTAAGAATAAAATCCAATAGTTAGTGACCATTTCTTAATCCATTGTTTGCAGTTTAATCTATTTTTGGTGTGTAGTGCCGTACTGTTCAGATTGTAAGTGTATACATCAAGTGCATGAGTCACTCCATAAGCACATCCTACAATAAATGAAAAACTCAACACTGACTTCTTGTAACCTGAGCTCCATTTTCCCGTGTCACACTGCGCATCCAGTCAGGCAGAGAATCTCTGTGACAACGACGACAATGATAGAGATTAAAAAAAACAAACAAAACATTATACTTTTAAATCCAATTAAAAAGGTTTTTATTCCTGATAAATACATATTATAATAATTAGCATCCAGTAATAATAAAAAAAAACACACGAAGCAGCAGTAAATACTCCTTTAAAAACAGGGGGTAGTCATTCACTCCTTTTAAATAAAACCATTGACGAGCAAATGGAAAATCTATAGATCTGTTTTTTTTAAGGAAGCTCTTAATCTGTTTGGAATCAAGTCATTGAAATACGTTATAAACCTTACCATCATATACTCACCTGCAGACAGGAAACTGTCATTACTCAACGATAGCAATCATGAAATCACACTATCAAACCAAGCGGCGCGACTGCTGCTTGAAATGGCCACTAACAGCAATGAGACTCTTCATAGGGAAGATTTATTGAAAAGGGTATGGGAGGATTATGGTTTTACACGTTCAAACAATAGCCTCAATGTCGCTGTAAGTGAGATTCGAAAATCATTTGAATCCCTGGGAAGAGATCCAAAGATTATCATCACCATTCCTAAAGTAGGTTTTCGTTTTGAGGGTGTTGTAGAGCCAGTCATTAAACAGAGTGAAAATAATGTTTTTCCTATTGATGAAAGTGAGGCGCAATTAACGCAGTCCACTGATAAAACTATTTTCATAAGACCCAAAAAACAACAAATAAAAAAAATCGTTATAGGCATGACATTCGTTTCCCTCTGTAGCTACGCTGCTTATGAAGCTTTTATTAAATTCAAACATCTAAACGTACGCCATGAAAAAACAACATTTCTTGATAGCATTGGAAAATGTGACATTTATGCATTGGGCGATCTCCCAATAGATGTGGGTGAGAATTATATTGATATAGCCAAACAAGATATCAACAAAGAAATCATTAATTGCGACCTCGCAAAGGGGAATATTTACTACAAAAAAACACGCAGTGGCAGTCAGGACACACAAATTAGTTTTATCGGCATATGTGGCTTAGACAAAGATAACAAAACTAAAGACTGCAGAAGCATATTAAACAACATTGGTGTAAATCGATGAAAAAAAACCATGGGTTATATATTGTGCTTTCATTGTTTTCCATTACTTTGATAATGGTATTATTTGAAATTATCAATGTAAGCAATAAAAAAAATAACATCGAGATTCGATGTGCGGGTGAGTTCACTTCACGTAGAAAAGTTAATAACACTGATTTCGCCAATTTAAATGAAAAAATTTTTTTATTTCTCTATGGTAACGGGACAGGTTTTTTGACACAGAAAGGTGTCCTGTCAATCGGTAATAAAAATTACATCATCAATCGTGAAGTGAAGATTGATTACACTGATTTTGATAATGATCAGATATACATATTCAAAATTATCAATGTAACATTGCGCGCTAATGACAATATCCCACCCAAGGTTGATACGATATTCCCCATATTGGGAAAAATGCCGTCATCCTCTTATATAAATATTACGTCGGTTGATAAAGATCTTTATATTTTCAACGAGCTTTCGGGGCCTCTTTTCTTGTGTAAACGATTTTAGATATCCCAGCCCCC
>NZ_VCDP01000068.1:0-29487 GCF_033949345.1 Xenorhabdus littoralis | reverse complement strand
ACCTTATTTAGGACGGGACACCTCTAAAAGAAAAGCCTACAGCCACCAGGATTAAAAGCTAGGCTACAATGATTAATCTAATTTTAGAGCTTCAAATATATAAAGCATTTCACATAGCAAATAAATCAAAAATGTAACTCAATGCATGCTCTATAGCAATAAAAATCATCGCTGTGAAATTATAATCATATTAATTTATTTTTTAATAGATTAACACACCCCTTAAAAGATTGATGCCTACCCATTTTTAACTATATTTCCTTTCAAGTGAACAAAACAAATAATGACCACTGACAAATGTGTTATTAACCGAATCTATAAGGCTAAATGCTTCATATTCCATATCAATAAATACATTTTTTGGCCCATTATTAATAGATACACCAACATTAGAAAGAGATTCTATCATTTTACGCTGATGTGTTTGATATTTATACTTCCCTGTTAAAGTTGAAATGTGAAAGTTCGCATCTTCAACAACACCCTTTATTTCATTTAAATGGTTAAGATATATCTGACTGTACATTAAATTTCCAGACTTGGATTCTGGAAAAATAACATTATACCACATATGTATATCTATTGTGTCCGGGGATATTTTTTTCCTCTTATTAATTTCTGAATTTACAAAATCTCTAAACATAGAGAAATGCGCAATGTGATTAGTGATATTACTATTTCCTATGCCAGTAACATATGTTCTTAGCGCAATAATTGCTCCACCAAGCGCCGCAATTAATGTAACAAGCCATCCAAAGAATTGAGCAAGCGCAACAACACCGGTAATTTTAGTTGCAAAAAAGTCAATGCATTTACTTTGCAAACAAAAATCTAATTTATTAAGATTTAGTCCATAAATCGTTCTTAAAAATGAAAAGCACAATATTGCCACTAATATCAAACAGATTAGAATAACAAAAATTATAAACCTATCTGTGCTGGATACTTTATTTCTCAACATCAGGCTTGACCTTATTTAATCTTACTCTAAATTCCTTTGCTAAAACTGAAAATGAGTTACTTCTATTAATAAGAGATATGTTGTGCCCTACTAATTGAAAATCCCTGAAATATTTTTCACTTTTGTTCAACCCCTTCGAATAAAGATGCTCCAACCGTTTTAGCTTTTTCTTGCACTCTTTGACATCCTGATAAGATGGCATTGGTCGCACCTTTCTGATTTTCCCCATAAAGACCGTATGCTTTTCATGGCCAAGTCGCCCTAATTTATTAATCCTTCCCATGCATCTATTATATTCAACCCTGTATGCCAGAGATGTCTTATTATTATTTTTTGATGAATTGTTTATTAGATTATGCAAAGAAGCACGAATCCGCTTCACCTCATCAGAAGGAAGCCTTGGTTTGCTGTGATCTATTCTCAGACCATGTACCAAAAGCGGTTTGGTTGAAATTTGATGAACACCTGACTTATCAGGATTAATAGGAAGATCTTTTTCAGCAAGCATATCTTCAATATGCTTTCGTATTTGAGAAAAATCAAAATCATAAACTTTAGACGAAACCGTTATATCATCAACCAGCCTCGTGTATGTCAACCCCTTTCTTCTAGCTCTTCGACATACTTTAGTTTCAATATCATGCAGGCACAATGAAGCAATATAGCTAGAAGTCAACGCGCCCTGGACAATAAACTCTCCAGCACAACAAATATCGACAATATATTCATTCGCTTCTGACTTTATACATAAGAAATCATTGAAGACATCACTGACTAAATCGCGATGTATATTATCAAAAAAGTTTCTTATATCTATTTTAAGAATTGATTTTGCCGAACAATGCTGTTCAGCACAAGTAATATAATCTCTTTTTAGAGATTGCTCTTCGTCATTGTCATTAGGCACTGAGCCAAATAAAAAATCCGGCCACACAACAAGCTCGCGAAATATTCTGGAGTTAATTCTGCGCTGTAATCTCTTTAATTTATGATGAGGTCTATAAACAACCCTCACACTTCCATCGGCTTTAGGCTTTTCTAATTTGAAATATCTTTTATCTAAGGGGATATTTCTAATTTCTTCGAGTTCAGGAAGTGAAAATCCTAAAGTCTTAGAAAGTGCACTCAATGTTGAAATGCCTGAACTACTTTTATTAATAGGGATATCAGAAGGCATATTAAACCTCAGAGGCAAAGTTACTCACGGTCTCCCCATAATCAAGGGTGCAGAAAAACAGAGATGCATACACCAAACATTGCTAGCAACAGCCTCTGTGTTCTACGACCGTAAGTAATGCCCGACAGCTACGGCGCCAGCCGTCGATGGCGACGGTGGGGCCTCGGATCGAGTCTGGTAAACCAGACGCCTCCCTAAGGAAGCAAAGCTAGCAATTTGTATAACATGGTTGCAGCATTCAAAGCGAAGCGCTTGAGCTGTATAAACATTATCAGCATTTACAGATAGAAACAATATCCAGCAGCACAAAATGCAGCAATAAAGGTAACTTTAGATGTCAATTCTGCATAGTCCCAGCCAAAAGAGCTCCCATCATCGTGCCCCACAGTTCGGTCTTAAAGTAATGGCTTTATGATCCTGAGGGAGTTACGTGGACAGTGAAAGTGTGTATAGGAACCAAACCAAGCCCTGCTGAACCAGTATATCTAGATTGCTGGGAGCATTTTCGAATGCCCCCCTCATTTGAGAAATGATTTACCAGTAAGGTAAAGCACTCATATGCAAATCACACGAAGTTTCATAGGGAAACATTAACGTGCTCTGATATCATTTGGCCCGATATAATCAAGCTCTACGTTCAACTTATCCCCAACCTTAACACGCAGTAGACCTTTTCTTTCTGTGTTGATTGCAGCTGCGATGTTTCCTAAAGGGAAACCATCCTCAGCGAGGATGTAATTAACTCCATTCATTTGATGAAAATGAAGTGGTGTTCCAGGTTGAGGAACAGGAACCTTCCAGTTGACTATACTTGTATATTTACGAAGCATCCATGTCTGGTCTTCTTCGGGGTTTATCTCTTTGGCAAAATCAACCCACATTGCGTGAGTTTCAGGTGTCGGCCAGTCGGCAAATTCACTCCAGTAACTCACTAGGTCTGATCGCAGCCACCTTCGGAGCTCTCTGCCAGATTGGAAATCAGCCCCGGTGTCTGCCACAACTTTTATCGCTGCTAGCCTTGAATTAAACCCTGCTTGGATCAGTAATGATACAGAACGATTAAGTGTTCCTGTTTCCACTGCAGCAACTGCCAAATCAAGATCATAGTCATCCATGGTTAAGCCATCATCATCAACAATATCTCCATTCGCGATAGCACGCACCCGTATTGCCTCCATTGCCCAAGGAAGTCGATACACGAGACCAGTCTCGACAAACTGTAGCGTTTCTGATTTCACTACGTTGGCGATAGTAGTTATGGGTTCACCTAACAACCACGAGCGTAGGATCGCTTGCCAATTATCAGGTAAAGGTGTTGGGGTAAAAGGATAGAAGGTAAATACTCGCTCAGCTAAGGCAGTAAGTGCAGCAATTGCTCTCTCTTCATCACCTAATAGTATTGCACCGTTAGCTTCAATCAGTATTTGATTAGCAACTTGTGCAATGGCATCGAGCTGTAAGCCAGTTTTGAGCCCTACCCCAGATAGGAAATATCCTCGGCGGGCTGCTGGCGTTGAGTGATGCCAGATATAATGACTGCGTGCTAACAACCCGGACTGAATCAATCTACGATAACTATCGTTAGGGTAACGCTGAAGGCTTCGGTACCACAGCGAAGACTGCAATACATCATCAAGAGTGGCTTCAATATCAACGTCGAGTATTTCAGTTTCACCAATCAGGCTCAGAATGGCTGTATCTAACGTTGCAATTTGTTTTTCCCAGAGAGCAGCCTGTCTTTCCCTTTCAGAAGCATCTTCCGCTGCAATTATTGGGAATGACCAAACCATCGCATTATTTAGCACGTAATCACTGATTACATTAATGTCATCGCCCAGTAATTGACTCATTCGCTTCAGTAGAGAGATTACAAGCTGTACTAATCCACTCTCCATTTCTCTTGCTCCCATGTCCTTCGTGAGTCTACTCCAATTTCTTTGACGTTTTGTCGCCTGTTCAAAAATGGGATAAATGACAAGGCCTTCCACATCGACATATGCTCGTCCAGCTCGACCTATAACATTCCTGAATTCAGAGATGTTGATAAGCTCTTTATTTCTGTGCAGTGAGTGCATAACTATTGCCGTGGCAGACAGATTAAGCCCCTGTGCAAGAGTAGGAGAAGATACTGTTAACTTAAGAACGCCATCACGGAGCAATCGCTCTACTTCTTTACGATAGGCTGTTGGCAAGGCGCCATGGTGAAGAGCTACTCCAAGGCGCAAACATGCTATTATCGGGCTGTGAGCGCCTAGCCATTCTTCTCCAAGAGCTAAAGCTTGGGCAAGAACAGCTATATCCCCGTCAAACAAGGAACGGAGTAACCCACGTTGGTGTAGATCAACAATCATTTCGGCAAACGGCTCCACACTTCTCCGTAATGGACAATAGATAAGCACCGTTTGTCCATCATCAACCAGTCGCCATGCAGTTGCGAGGCAGAGCTCATTAGACGTGCTTGGAAAGTTTTTTTTGCGCTGCTTTTTTCCGGAAAGTTTAATTACTGGAGGCGGAGTACTATTCAAGAAGCGAGAAATCCATGTTTTCTCTTCGCCAATGCTCAGATTAAGTCTGCCGGTATTACCCATCCAGATTACTTCACCAAAACGTAGTCGTGTCGGTCGCCAATCACTCTTGATCACGCCACCAAGCTTATCGCGACGTAACCAATTGGCGAAATCATCCAGTTGGTCCCCGTCGGGTAAAATAGCTGATAGACAGACTATTCTGCGTTCATTAGCATCTTGTCTGCGTAACAGTCGTTGTATTTGGACTTCATAGCGTACTTCACGCTCATCTGCCCCAATCATGTGCCCCTCATCAAAAATGAATAGTCCGACATCATTAATAAGTGTAGGGTCGTTGCGCAGTGCAAAGTCGAGCTTTTCAGGCGTAGCGACCACTATGTCGCGCTTCCGAATGGCGTCTTCATCCATTCCACTGACGCCGATGCTGCCATAAAGTGCAGAAATCGTTTTACCAAGGGGATTGAACGTTCTGGAGAGCGAGGCTTCTGTCTGCGCTGAAAGTGCACGAAGTGGCGTGACAAAGACAATTCGTTTTTTGCCAGCGAGGCAACGAAGAATACATAATTCGGCTATACGTGTTTTCCCTGCGCTTGTCGGTAAAGAGACAACCAGGTCATCTTCATCATTAACTGCACGTAATGCAGCCTCTCTCTGTGATGGCCAGAGATCGATTTCGGCCCGCGAACGCCGCATGAGAAGTGAGATGAACGCCTCGCGCAGACCTGGCCACGCTCCAGCTTCACCACCGACTGAGTTTGTCGGCAGTAATTCGTGGAAAGTATCAGACCAGAGATCAGATAAAAGGTGAATAGTAATTAAAATGACCCACCACTGAGGCAACATATTAAAGCGAGAGCAAACCTCAAGGCCTGTACGTAATTTATAAATAGCCTTAGTGAGGAATATACGCTCACCTCTTTCGACGGCCAGAATGTAAAGAGAAATCGCTGACATGTAGATATCGGTTAGGGCTGTGTCGAGCCCCTCTAACAAAGGGTCATGTTCCACATCAGCAGAGTCATCCTCGCGTTCATCATAAGGGAATACCGCCCCTCGAATTCCTTCTATAATTCTCTCTTCGCTACCTTCACCATCGGCGCGATAGGAAAGAACACTGGAGCGTAGGGTGCTGAAATCTCGTTGAATAAGTTTCGTCAAGATCTGTTCGATAGCTGAAAAGTTCTGATCCTCATTAACAATCGCCAAAAGAGAATAAGCACGAGCAGAGAGATGCGCCAGATGATAACTGGCTGCGGCCATGACGAAATGAAAATCACTATCGTCATTGTGCCGGTCCCCCTTTGCAATCACTGACTCCAAGGCAGTTGCAGCATACTCAAACGCAAGTCGTGAATAGGCGCTCTCCCCATTTATCTCACGGAGTCTTAAACCAAGGCCGATAAGTGAGTAAGCGTACCCCTGAAGGTCTTCACTTAATCGAGAAGTGAATTCGGGAGCCTCGTCAGGTAATATGCCGTTACGCCAGATCATAGCCCTAGCTTGCCCACGGGCAATCAATCGGCCACGAAATCCGGTAGCAGTGGCAGCACGGATGGCTTCAATAATTTCTTCAGAAGTTTCAAGCATAGCTAATCACCCTATCAAAAACCTCCTGGATGAACTCACCGTGGCGAGCAACCATCACAGTGACTCCAAACTGCTGAATATTCCCTTTGTATGCATTGATAGATGTAGTAAGCAATACATCAGAGACATTACCTGAAAGCAGAAAAACAAGGTGACAGACGTGACCAGGCTGTATTCCCTGACTCAACGATGCCTTAAGAATCTGCCGCCCCAACTCCTTTTGTCCTGTTTCAAGAAGACGAGTGGCGATAAACGCCAGTGCATGTGCGGTAGGTAATCCCTGCTCTTTATCTAAGTTATTTCGGGCATCTGTTATGGTGCTAGCATTCATAGTTGCACGACTCTTTGCTTCCGTTTTAAGGAAGAAAAGAGTTTCAGTCTGAGGATCGATATACATGCCGATAACATCCTCCCCACGCATAGCTAAATTACGGTGATCTTTCCAACGTAGCCGATTAAGTGGGACCTTATAACCATTGCTTCTTGCATTAATCCACTCAGTTGCCAGAATTTCACCAATATCACCCGAACGAGTTTGCTTAGAAATAGGGAGAAAATCTTTGATGAATCGTGCAACCCCTGGCTTACCAAGTAATTCAAAAGCTGTTGCGATGTTTTCAGGTGAGGCATAATGGTGAGGCACAATGGAAGCGGTAGATACCACGCTGTTATCAAAATCTGCGCCCCTAGCAGTGAGTTTTTGAAGGAAGTTCGCACCTAAATTAACGTTTACAGAATCACACCAAACATCAAAATTCGCCATTTTATTCCCCTATACAGCAACAGCCACGTAAAGCAGGGCAATGCACTGATTATGTTGCTGAAATTATGAGTAATACTATTTTAGCTTATTAAACCATCTCTAAACGCGGCTTTCACATTTTCATCCTCTGCAATCCATCGAAGTACTGTTCGTTCCAATTCGTCATAGATTAATGTCGGTTCTTCACCTTCTATTGTTTGTGCCTTAATAAAAGACCACAATTCATCGTCAATAGAAACAAAGGCTTCAGTTGCATCAATCCACCTATTTTTAGGCATTTTGGCCTTCAGCAGCCGGACTGCCTCAGCTTTAACTGGGCCAAACAGCTTCTCACCTCGTTTTAAACCCGCCTTCCGAGCCTTTTCTGTTCTTTCCATTTGTTTTTTTTCGCTATGAGTAATCCAATCCAGCCGGTACCGGGCACCTATCCAGATCCCGCAATAATGGTGTGCATCCAGTAAATGTCGGCATGCTTCGCTCAAACGATGATGGAATTGCTTAAACATAGCAATACGATAGTAACATAATGATAAATAAATATATTTATCAAATTTCCCATGCCATGTAGCTTTGTGCCAAATATCGATTGCATCTTGTTTTATTAAGCTGCTGCATTCATTGAGACAAATTTCTTCTTCATTATCATAACGTGCTCTTAGTTTATCCAACCACTGCTGAGCTTCGCTGTCGTACTGTGCCAACATTTTGATAGGCGGTTGCATTGCCTTCAGCCCATTTAACTGATTTTCATACACACCAAGCATTTCTTTAAACAGTTGTTCCATGTCGTTCGATTCCATCTCTTCTCCAAAAAGTGAGAATCATGAGCTAAAAGTATTTTTTAGGGGACAAGCAGGCGTCTTCATAGGCATGCTGTCTTCCATTAGCCTTTGCTCTGTCCATACACAGCTAAACAGAGGCAAAGAGACAATGACCACGCCAACAATGAAAGTACTACGTTTACCAGACGTTGTTAACAAAATAGGCATCGCCAGATCGATCATCTACGACTGGCTTAATGCTAAGTCGCCACGTCATGACCCGGCATTTCCGAAACCTTATCCGCTAGGCAAGCAGTCTGTTGGCTGGCTCGAATCCGAACTTGATGAATGGATTCTGAAACGCCGGGCTGCATAGCCTCTCTGGCATTCTGTTGCAGCGAATACTGCACTTGAACTAACACAAACCAATAGGTAACCCCCACCGTATGCCCTTACCCGGCAGGGTAAGTCGCATCGGTGATGTCACTTTTGAATTAATCTAAAAAAATTTAAGGAAAATAAAAATGAGCTATTTACCGTCGATGCCTGTATTCCAGCACCAAACCATCCCTGTACCAACCGTCCCTGTATAGGCGTTTACATCTGTGATGCAAAATGCCATTAACCATCTACAGGATGGGGGGAAGATTCCGGTGGAATTAGCTGTCAATGTAACTTTGGCCGCTGTATCTGAGGCCTGTCAGTTCCTGGTTGAAGTGATCAATCCTTTTACTAATTTGCCTGAACCCGATGCACTTTACATCCTGACCCTGGCAGATTCAGGTACAGGGAAATCGACCGTAAACAAACAGCTCAGGAAGCCCTTCGACAAGCTGAAAGCTGAGTTGGATGAAGCTTTTCAGGAGAAATTGGCTGCATACGATCGTGATTATGCCGTCTGGGAGACAAAACTTCAGGCCCTGAAAAACAACCTGCGTACCGCAGTCAAAAAACAGCTCTTTCTCAACGACGCTGAAGCTGAACTGGCACTACATACGGACCTGAAGCCCAATAAACCCGTATTGCCCACTATTGCCTACCACGATATCTCGGTAGCTGCACTCATTGAAGGATTAAGTGAATATCCAACTGGAACCGTGAACTCAGATGAAGCGAGCTTTTTTGTATTTAAATCATCAGGAAAGGAAACCAAATGCTCAGAAACCATTACGCAACTCTGACTGGATTACTGCTGCTTAGCAACAGTCCCAGCGCCGTACAGGCTGACCAGCAATGGGGGGACTGGTACGGAAACATCAGTGCCATGGAGTTTGAACTCAATACTCAAAATGCTTCAGGTGAAGTGCTCACATTGACCTGCACAAGCGGAAAGCTGGCTGCTGCTTACAGCGTACCTGCGGAGGATTACCGCGTATCGTCACAAACAGGGCTTTCTGAACCTGGTGTCAGTATCAATGGTACGAACCATCCTCTGGATGAAAGGGCCTTTACTGCGCTAAAAGCCACAAGTGAAAAAGACGTAATAAAAATGGCCTCTATGAATACCGCTATCTCTAGAAAATTCAGCGCCAAAGGGCTGAATGAGGTACTGGCTGATGCCACATGGCAGGACTGTATTAATCATTAATAATCTGAAAGGAAACCTTATGCTTAAACTCGTTGTTTTATCTCTCAGCTCCGCAGCACTGTTTGTTCCATTGGTCTCGTCTGCAATGACAATTCACGGAGACATACATCCCGAACGCTATACCTTCTTTCTGACTCAAGAAGGCAGTAACCAATTGAAACAGGCAAATGACCGGATAGCGAAGAACCCGCAGGCTTATACGCTTGATGTGAATCATACCGGCATTCAACCCTTTGACGCTGTTCGCTGGGACGGGAAGCCTGTAAAAGCCGTCACCTGCGTCCTGGTAGACGGCGTGATGATGGGACAAAAAGCCACGTGGTCACAATGTAAAGACGAGAGCGGTGCTGAGTATTTCGGCAATAAAGGCTGGCTGGTACGTGATTATGTGGCAAAAGCCTGTGAAGTCGGAAAATCAGATTGTCCTGTTTATCTTGTGCTTCAGACAGATCCGCCAACAATGCGCAGCGATATGGCGAATTTCGTACCTGCTCCTAAAAACTTTAATGCTTCGACAAGCCTGACGGATGAAATTAAATCTGAAGGTTGCCAGATGGCGGATAACTCATTTGAACATGCCAAAAGTAGTCTGCGTTGTCGTGCCATTAATACCGTGCGTTTCATCCGCAAACAAAATACCGAAGCGGCATATGAAGCTGACTTAACCACCACGACGGGTGAAGCACTCACTATGACAGTAGGGTACACCTACGGTAATGCCTCCAGTAAAGAGCCGGGCTGGCGCACAATTTCGGTCAACCAAGTAGACATCATTACTGATATCCGTAAGCAGGGCCAGTGGGTTCCCAATGGTTATAAATAACCTTATCAGTGAGATAACTTTTTATTTGGCATTCAGCTAACGGAGGTTCAGTGGGAAAAACATTACAGCAGGAAACGCTACCAACCGTGGACTGTACCTGGCAACTTGTTTTGAGTGTTGCCGGTGTGACATTGATGCGCAGCAATTCTGTTGCGGTTAAAGCACTAGGAGCCAGCCTCACCACACTGAGTCTGATACGCATCATCAAAAAACTCGCCACACTTGCCTGATCTCCCTTGCTGCAAGCTCAGAGGATAAAAGCAATATGTCTGAAAATACCCAAGGAAAACTCAAGGGACTGAAAGAGAAATTAAATCTGCGGCGAAATGTCTCCCCCACTGATAACAAGGATGAGCAGGTAGAAGAAAATGTCAGTGAGCAAACTACAGAAGGGCCAGAATCCCGTACTACCCGATATAAGCGATTGCTCGACAGTATCGTTATCAGCGGTTTGCTGACCATTGCCGAGGATAAACTCAGTGACGATGTGTTTATCGAGTCGATGTTCAGTAAGGCTTATGAGCTTCTGCCTGTGCCGGTCAGACTGGTTGTCCGAAGGGAATGGTGCCTGGATTATCTCCAGTCACGGAAAGCCCCGTTACTGGCGCAACTCCAGCTCTACCGGGCCGAAAGGCACGGCTCAGCAGAAACGGTGCCTCCTGCCCTGGAACCCACGTTACCACCAGCGACCTAATCAGACTCATTAATAACAGACAGGGCCATCCTTCGGGGTGGCCTTTTTTATGTCCATTTTCTACAGGAGTTTTTATGACCCGTTTAGCCAGCCGCTTCGGCTCAGTCAATCTTGTTCGCCGCGACCGCCCGTTACCCCGTGACGAACTGGCGCACTATGTGCCGAGTGTCTTCAGCGAAGACAAACATGAATCCCGCAGTGACAGGTACACCTATATCCCGACTATTTCCCTGCTCGATAACCTGCAACGCGAAGGCTTCCAGCCATTCTTTGCCTGCCAGACCCGAGTTCGGGACCAGAGTAAGCGAGCGCACACCAAACACATGCTACGCCTGCGTCGCGAAGGCCAGATCACTGGCAAACAGGTGCCAGAAATCATCCTGCTTAACAGCCATGACGGTTCAAGCTCATACCAGATGTTGCCGGGGTTATTCAGATCGGTTTGCCAGAATGGGCTGATTTGCGGTGAGTCTTTCGGAGAGGTACGCGTGCCGCATAAAGGCAATGTGGTGGAGAAAGTCATAGAAGGGGCTTACGAAGTACTGGGGATTTTTGATCAAGTGGAAAAGAAGCGTGAGGCCATGCAGTCTCTGATATTACCGCCACCTACACAGCAGGCGATGGCGAAAGCGGCTTTAACCTATCGCTTTGGTGAAGAACATCTGCCGGTTTCGGAATCGCAAATCCTTTCCCCGCGCAGATGGCAGGACGAGAGTAACGATCTCTGGACCACTTACCAGCGTATTCAGGAAAACCTGATTAAAGGTGGGCTGTCCGGGAGAACGACCAAGGGTCAACGCTCCCATACACGCGCCGTTAAAGGCATCGACGGGGATGTGAAGCTTAACCGCGCCCTTTGGGTGATGGCCGAGAATATGCTGCAGCTTGCTTCATGAACCTTTTTACCATCCATGTCTTCACGCCCTGCTGCTAAGCCGGTAGGGCTTTTTGTTTTCAGGAACAATTATGTCCGCACTCAATATATCCCCGGTATTCACTACCACCGAGCAACGTGTCATTCGCCGTGCACTGCACCTGCTGGAAAAATACCAGCGTCAACCGAGTGAGCCATTTACCTCTACCAGCTTCACTAAAACCTGGCTTCAGCTCCAGATGGTTCATCAGGAACGTGAAGTTTTTATCGTGATGTATCTCGACAATCAGCACTGTTTGTTGGAGCGAGAAACGCTGTTTACCGGCACACTCAGTCATACCGAAGTGCATCCCCGTGAAGTGGTGAAGTCAGCTCTGAAGCACAACGCCGCTGCGGTCATTCTGGCCCATAACCATCCTTCAGGTACGACAGAAATCAGCCAGCAGGACAAACATGTTACTCAGCGGATCATCAAAGCGCTGGCACTGGTGGAAGTGCGGGTGCTGGATCATCTCGTGGTCGGGAACGAAGTGGTTTCTTTTGCCGAGCGTGGTTTGCTTTTAACGGAGATTTTCATGCCATTTACACCATCCCATGAGTGGGGGCTACAAAGCGATATCACCCCAAGATTTGGAGCCAGATTAGTTCAAGAAGGCAATCACCTACGTTACCTCGCTGACAGAGCCGGTTTGACGGGGAGCTTTAGTCCGGAACAGTTACAGAAACTGGAACAAACTTTCCCTCTGTTTATCGCACAACTGGAAAATATGCTGCGTTCCGGCGATCTCAATCCTCGTTGGCAACAGCAAGTGAAGGTTCGCCTTACCGGATTAACCTGTGTAGCTGATACCCGTGCCAGTTGCGGCTACGTTTACATTTCAATTTATCCAGCCCAGTAGCACCTTCTCTTTTCTTCTTTTATTAGGACTCAACTCATGCATATTTCATCTGTACCGGCCACGGTGCCGGTTTCGTCACGCCTGTCGCCCGTGCAGGTTTGGCAGAAACTTTTAACATATCTGCTAGAACATCATTATGGTCTGACGCTTAACGACACGCCATTCCACAACGACACGGCTATTCAGGAACATATTGAAGCGGGAATAACACTTGCTGATACGGTGAATTTCCTGGTAGAACGCTATGAACTGGTTCGCACTGACCGCAAAGGGTTTACATGGCAGGAACAGACACCATTTCTGACCGCGACCGATATTCTCAGAGCCAGACGAGCTACCGGGCTGATGAGCACTTAAATCATGTTCGCCCTCTTCCCTACCTCTCTTCTATTTCCATTCAAAAAGAGGTGAAAAAACTTTTAGGCACCTAAATAGGCACCAGCGAAAAGTTGAACTTGTAGTTACCAAAATAAATTCAATGAATTACACAACCAATTCAGACTCCGCCAGCCCAAATAAAACAAGGGGTTGCGTGAAAGCGCAGCGCCTTTTTCTTTGTCAATGGCGGCAAAATGGCGATAGAAATTTTTAGCTAAAGGCTTACTGACTCTAAAATTATCCTTAACTTGCCTTATGTTTTTGCTTCTAACATAATCCATAACGGCTTAGTCAAAATAGCGCCAACACTATTAAGGATAATGAAAATGTTTACCCAAGAACGGAATATCAAAATTGAAGTATCGAAAGATAGAACCCTTGTCGATTTGAAAGGACTATCAGTCGAAGAAGCAATCAAAGTTATCGAAACCGCCCAAGCAATCAGAGTCGTGCACCCAGAAGAAGATAGCCACAGTAATAACGCATTGAAGCAATAAATTTCAGTCCATCTTCTTTCGCAAAGCCGCACAATCCTTGAATTCTTTAACATGATGTGGCTTTGTCTTTTGATCCATTCACCCACGTAAAATAGAATTTCCCCTTTAATATCAATGTGATGATATTTTCCCCGTGATCCGTTCTAGATCCAAAAACTGAAATTCCCTGAAAACCTTTTCACGCATTTCATTTTGCGATGTTTCCCACATCGCCAGCGCTGGCGCGGTCTGGCCGTTCCCTTTGTAGAATTTTAAAACTGAAATAATTTTTTGATCCAAAACGTGCAGGCGGGTGCGGAGTAGTCCGTTTTACGTCGGGTTTACTTTTATTTCGTGGGGATTGCTGATTGCGCACATTGCGCTTTGCCGCCTGAATCACCCCGTATTTTGCAATGCGCCATAACAGGCGCTGTCGCTTTTTCTGCGGTAATTCAAGATTGCTCAGAACGTCTTGCAGTTCCTTAAGCTGGTTGCTATTCAACTGACCGTGGATCATGACCGGATTTGCCCAATCTGGGCACCTGTCTCATCCACACTGTGCATCGCGCCTTGTTCAGCGCTGCGCATGGGGTAACTTGCTGAATTAACTTAATTCCGTCGAAACGTCGGAATCACTTCGCTGGTGGATTTACGGGCAGGGGGTAGATTGCAGCCTAGCGGCGATGTGCACTCATGGTTTTTAGGCCGATACAATTAGGTACACAAGAATGTAATGGCATGGCCTCGCCATCGTTCCTATTCCATCACGGTTAGGCCAATATCTTTCTTCAAACCATGTTATAAAATCTTCACGTGTCGGGAAATGGACGCAACCAAAATTGGGGTCGAAACAATCAACCCCATGAGCAGTTACTGCTAGACCAATAGCATGATCTCCATATGCCAAAGCTTCATAACCTTCATGGATTGTGGCTAAGTTTTTTACAAAATCGTTCCCCCCATAGCGGCGTGCATACCCAGAAAATAACCCGTTTTCACTAAGAAATTGCAGGCCATCCATGCTCTTAGCTTTAAGATTTTCAACTATTTTTATATAACTAGGGAGCTTTATATTTCCGGGGAATAGGTGAGACTTTCCTGATTTGTGCATCTTTACCCACGCCATTACCAAACTACTACAGGTGCCATTTTGCATAGTCGAAGAGAACTTAAGGGGAAAATTTAGAGTTTGATTGAAACGAAATACCCAATTTCCTCCAAATTCATCAGCATCTAATAACGACATCTTTAACCCCCCATTCACTGTGTGTTTAGTTTACGTCAAAAATGTTAGGGTTAGTGTATGTTGAGGTTTTGCCTAATGTAAAGGGTTTTAAAAGGGGCTTGAGTAAAGACTCTGAACAAGCTTTATATTCCAGTGAATTAGGTCGATGCCGGCGTTTCACCGGAATTATGCCTAACCTCTTGATATTCTCGGAAACCTCATTTTGAGGAAGCCGGCATTCAGTCCACGGAATAAAACATAACCAATTGATTATTCTTAACTTACTCCATTGGGGAAAGTTGAAAATGTACGCTTATCCAAACTCTGCGATTCGGGGTATTTGATACTTATCAATGAGTTACTTTGAGCCTATGGGCTAAGCCCTAAAAAAGCTTTGTATTGCCCGTCATACCTGCGTTTGTATCCTGTGAGCTGGTGGCTTTGGGCAAACTACCGACATTACGGTAGTTAATGTGATAAGACGTTTATCTTTATTATTGTTGTGGGGATCGAATCTAAATAAGAATTCATAATAGTAGATCACTTGAAGGGAACTCAGTCCGATTTTTACGATCGGATCAATGGCTAAAAATCACAAATCACCCAATGGACTGAGTTATGCCTATCCTATCACCAATCTCTCAAGATGAACGACAGCAGATGAAAAAACTTATTCAGACAACCCGAGATAAGGACTATGCCCGCCGACTCATGGCATTATTGATGCTACACAAGGGGGATACGGTTTCTCACGTTGCCAAAACCCTTTGTGCCTCACGGTCTTCGGTCAATCGCTAAACAGGCAAATTTCTGCCCTTTTACATATGAAGCGATAGCCTACGTTTTCCGATTTGAAATCGGGAAACCTGCACCATGCGGGAATTAAATAAAATCAAGAGGTTAAGTAATCCTGTCACAGAACCAGAGATTAATGAAATCAAGGGGTTAAAAGGTGAGAAATCTCACCTTTTTGCATAGGATGTGGAAGCGTACCAAATCACTGAACAAGGAATTCTACACTGATATCCATATACGATGAACTTCCGTAAACGTTAGTCTGATTACAGTCAGCATCTCCACAAGTGGCACTCTGAACTATATTTGGGCACCCTGTAATTACCGTATACCAATTTACCTCACTGAAATCGTACCCACGCTCAAACCTCAAAGCACAATTCATGGAGCCACTAGAAACCGACCACTCAACCCATTTAGGTCTAAGCGCACAAGCACTAAATACGTTATCATTGTCTTGTAAATGGGTACCTTGCTGGTTGCCGGAAGCAATATTTATCTGATTTGCACCACTATCGTACATACAGTCGGTGCTTCGTTTGATTATCACGAGATCATTTAAAGAAGAAGGGTGATTTTTAAACTCCATATTATAATCAGCAGAAAGAACCTGTTGTTTTTCTGCATTACCCATTTTCTCATCTGCCGAGACTGGGGATATCAACAAACAATATAAAGCTGCACAAAATAATATATTGACAATCTTCATATCGTGCGCTCCTTTTGATGAAATCATTAAAAATAACAATTCTTATTACTTCATCATTAATAGAGTACTGAAATGATAACTGCTATATCATATAGGTAATTTAACCTATCCTATTTAGTATAAATAAACGCTTCTGATAAATGTAACTCAAAAATCAGTAGGTAAGTGAGGCGATTTAATATGTTCTCATTACTTCACTGTGCTATTAGGAAGGAAGCGACGCCATAGAATAAAAACCAATTAAATCAATAATTTACAAAGTGAGTAAGTGAGAAACCCCAACCTTAGATAACTTACTGATTTTACTTAATTCCTGCTCGGGACGGGAATTACGGTTTTCTTACGGAAATTAGGGATATCAATGGGTTGAGTTAAAGAGGAAGATTATCCTGGCGCTCGATATATCTCGATCCTCTCTGTTATGATAACCCTAAAGAGTATCCTTCTTACAGGCTGGAGATACCTTACCTGCATATGACCTGATAGATACTCATCGCACTTCAAGATATATTTATTCCTCTTTTTCGTAGCGAGGAGAGAATAGAATTCAGGAGTAAGAATATTGAGAAAGGTAACTGTAATCCACGATTATATCAGCGCTTATCCGAATCCCATTAAATTACAAGCTGGAGATATCGTTTCGATCAGTCACAGTGATATCGAATATCCTTGCTGGGTTTGGACAACTAATATCTTAAATGTCAGCGGCTGGGTTCCCCAGCAAATTTTACAGTTCACTGATCCCGATAAAGCGATATGTAATGAAAACTATACAGCTCATGAATTAACAGTTAAAGTGGGCGAAAATCTATATCTGGAGAATTCATTGAATGGCTGGTATTGGGCACATAAAGAATCGGGTGAAGCTGGCTGGATACCACAAGAATACATCAGGTTTTAAATAATATACGATTGATAATAACTTTCTCAACATTGATCACAAAACTATTATTTCAGCTATTAATTATATAGTTTTAATAAACTCAGGAGGCCAATCTAATGAAGTTTATTCCCGATTACAATGATATCTCTGAAGCCCACTCTCGTATCAAAAAGTATATCCATAAGACTCCGGTTTTCACATCAACGACTGTTAATGAAATTTTTGACGCTCAGGTCTATTTCAAGTGCGAAAATTATCAAAAAATGGGCGCATTCAAATTTCGTGGTGCCATAAATGCCCTATGTCAATTTAGCGATGAACAGAAAAAAGCCGGAGTTATCGCTTTTTCATCAGGTAATCATTCACAAGCTATTGCGTTAGCGGCCAAATTAATGAATATTTCCGCCACTATTGTCATGCCTGAGGATGCCCCAAAAGCCAAAGTGACCGCAACCACAGGTTATGGTGGTAAAGTAATTTTCTACGATAGATATACTGAAGATCGCGAAGCAATAGGCCGTCAATTGGCAGAAAAAGATGGCATGACGTTAATTCCACCTTTCGATCACCCACATATTATTGCTGGTCAAGGAACTGCGGCTAAAGAATTATTTGAAGAAGTCGGCGAGTTGGATGCCTTATTTATGCCTCTCGGTGGTGGTGGTTTATTGGCAGGATCTGCATTGTCTGCTGTTCACTTATCACCAACATGCCGGGTTTTTGGTGTCGAACCGGAAGCCGGTAATGATGGTCAGCAATCTTTTAAACAAGGTGAAATTGTTCATATCGAAACGCCAAAAACGATTGCCGATGGCGCACAAACACAACATCTGGGGCAGTTGACTTTTCCTATCATTCGCCATCTGGTTGACGATGTTCTGACAGCTTCAGATGAAGAGTTGATCGGTGCCATGTACTTTTTGGCTGAAAGAATGAAAACTATCGTTGAGCCTACAGGATGTTTAGGTTTCGCGGCAGCAAAAGCGATGCGGGAACAATTAAAAGGTCAGCGTATCGGGATTATTCTGAGTGGCGGAAATATTGACATGAAGCGATATGCTCACTTACTGGCAAATAAAAGTTAACTTATATTAATTACTTAATGAGTTTCAAGGTGTGGCTCTCTGACAAGGAAAGACTCCTTTATAATCCCTTATAAACATAGCTAACTCTATGTTTATAATCATATGGTTATAGCTACTTGATTAGGGAGCATGAACGTAGTTAATAAAACTGACACTTTGAAAGATAGCGAGTATAGTAGATTCGTATTGGTAAATACATGGAGATTGTCATAATCAGGCCCCATTTAACATAAATAATAATATAATAGGGAAACATTCCTTTATGGTGATTTGATATCTCACTGCTTGTCAAAAGCCTTTATACGTAAATTATGTAAAGCCTCAATTGACTGGGCTGTACAAGAAGCAAAAAATGGCAACTCTCCTGTAAAAAAAATTATTTTTATTGCACAAGATCATCCGGTTGGTAACTCTGAAGGAATATATAATATAAATGAAAATCACTTTCATCATAGATGGCGTCGCAGTAATTATGTCGATATTGGTTCTAATAAAGATCATTTCCTTATTACCTATTCAGAATTCAAATATGCTACCGAATTAATGAAAAGAGATCCAAATAGTCATATTGAATTGGTTCGTGGAGATGTATTTACTCAATCAGTAAAAATATTTGATAATCTTTAAATATCAGGATCGAATATTCCTATACTTTTTTTTTCTTATAACTATGTCTAATCAATCTCAAATGGTTTATATCAGTAAGTTTTTCTTGTTAAGTCCCTGATCTGCCCGGCTTCAATCTTCGCCACAACGTCGTGCGGCTAATCCCAAGATATTCTGCTGCCGCACGACGATTACCTGAAAATCGCGCCAAGACATCATGCACTGAAGGTACATTTTGAATAGGAGAAAATGCTTCAGTCTGAATTACTTTCATATTGCTGTTTATCGCATTGATATCAATCTGACGCTCAGGTGAAAGCGATAATATCAATGCAGGAGTCAAAACCTGCTCAGGATGAGCGCTAAGATAAAGCGCTATTCGCTCCATTAAATTACGCAGTTCACGCACATTTCCGGGCCAATGATAAGTTTGTAATGCTTCATGGCAAGCAGTGAGTTCCCGTATTCTCGATGATGATACAGATAAATTAAGTGCTGCGAATGCCCGTTGTAAATATTCCATTGCCAATAAACCAATATCGCTTCCCCTTTCCCGCAACGCGGGCACATTTATCCGCAATACACCCAAACGGTAGAATAAGTCTGCCCGGAAACGCCCTTCTCTCACCCATGTATCTAAATCGCAGTGAGTAGCACAGATAATGCGGACATCAACTGCAATCGGGCGATATCCTCCGACCCTGACGACAGATTTTTCTTCCAATACTCTTAATAACCGTGTTTGCAAGGGCAGAGGCATTTCACCAATTTCATCCAGAAACAGCGTTCCCCTGTGAGCAACTTCGAACAAACCTGCGCGTCCTCCGCGTCGGGAACCTGTAAAAGCCCCTTCTTCATAGCCAAATAGCTCCGCTTCCAACAAAGATTCCGCAATAGCGCCACAGTTAACGGCAACAAAGGGTCGTGGATGTTTTCCCGCTAACGGCCCATAACGCAGAGCATATTCATGGTGGATGGCCTGAGCCACCAGCTCTTTACCTGTACCACTTTCCCCTTGGATCAAAACGGTCGCCGTCGAACGGGAATACAACATAATTGTATTGAGTACATGTTCTACCGCAGCAGAATTTCCCCGGATGTCACTGATCGTATGACGCGTTCGTAGTTTATCTGCCGTAGGATAAGGCGAAATAATAGCCTGATTGAGTCTGGTCATTCTGGCCATATCCAGCGCATCCCGAAATGCCTGTCTGATAGAGTCCGCAGAGTAGACGAATACCCCGACCAGTTCAGCTTCATAGGCAAGATCGGTAATCAGTCCAGCACCAACAATGACTTTCATTCCCATTGCTTTCAAGGCATTGACCTGTGCTCTGGCATCCTCTTCTGTTACATAACTACGCTGTTCAATACGCAGGTTGAAACGTTGCTGAAATTCTTCCAGTACAGGCAGGGTATTCTGGTAAGTGATGACACCAATCCGTGAGCTGATTTGCCGGGCACGAGCCAATGCCTGCATAAAATCAAAACCGCTGGCTTTAGCAATAATCACAGGCACTGATAAACGGCTTTTTAAATATGCGCCATTAGAACCCGCACAAATCACGGCATCGCAATGTTCTGTTTCCAGACGTTTGCGGATATGTTGAATTGCATATTCAAAGCCTAACTGGATCGGCGTAATATCGGCTTGGTGATCAAATTCTGGCGTAATATCACGGAAAAGATCGAAAAGTCTGGAAACGGAGACTGTCCAGATGACTGGTTTATTGTTTTCACTTTCTCCGGCCTGTACTGATGTCATATTTCCTCCTGCTTCTCTTTTAATCACTCATTTTATTTCAATTGTTTCATCCAGACGTTACACCATACAATATTAAAACAAAAACGAAACATTATTGATTAAAAATGAAACGCCCATAAATTATAACCAATAGCCAGTCCATCACCACAAAATCAACTCAAAAAAACCAATACGCTGATTTTAAATTAAAAAATAACAAAACCATTATGATGAATCTCTGATTAATTCTCTTTTTTCAATTCTTGGCACAAACCTTGCTTTATATTTAAATATATACAAATTTGTTTCATTTTAGTAACAACGAGGTTATATATGGCATTTTCTTCTGCAGGTTTGGCTTTTCGTCAAGCAATAGAGGCCGAATCTCCGTTACAGGTAGTCGGAACTATCAATGCAAATCATGCATTGCTGGCGAAACAGGCAGGCTACAAGGCCATTTATCTTTCAGGTGGCGGAGTTTCCGCAGGTTCGCTTGGTTTACCGGATTTGGGTATATCAACGCTTGATGATGTGTTGACCGATATCCGCCGCATCACTGATGTGTGTGATTTACCACTGCTTGTAGATGCAGATATCGGTTTTGGTTCCTCCGCATTTAATGTTGCCCGCTCAGTTCGTTCTATTATTAAAGCAGGTGCGGCGGGTATCCATCTTGAGGATCAAGTCGGAGCTAAACGTTGTGGTCATCGCCCGAATAAAGAAATTGTTTCCAAAGAGGAGATGGTTGACCGTATCAAGGCTGCTGTAGATGCCCGTACTGATGATAATTTTGTTGTTATGGCACGTACTGATGCATTGGCAGTGGAAGGGTTAGATGCCGCCCTGGACAGAGCCGAAGCCTATATTGAAGCAGGTGCGGATATGCTGTTTCCTGAAGCTATCACAGAATTACACATGTACAAGGAATTCGCGTCCAGAACGCAGGTTCCCATTTTAGCGAATATTACTGAGTTCGGTGCGACTCCGTTATTTACAATCGAAGAGCTGAGGAGCGTAGATGTCGCTATTGCCCTTTACCCGCTATCAGCGTTCCGAGCCATGAACAAAGCCGCCGAACAAGTCTATACCACCCTACGGCGCGATGGCACACAAAAAAATGTCATTCATATGATGCAAACCCGTAATGAACTTTATGAAAGCATCAACTACTACACTTTTGAGCGAAAACTGGACTCCCTGTTTTCCCCAAAAAATAGCAAAGGTGATACTCATGAATAAACAGAATACGGCAACGGGATCTGCTGAATCTACGCCATTCAAACCGAAAAAATCCGTTGCCCTGTCCGGCATTACTGCGGGTAATACAGCGCTCTGCACAGTGGGTAAAAATGGCAGCGATTTACATTATCGTGGCTATGATATTCTCGATTTGGCTGCCCATTGCGAATTTGAAGAGATAGCCTATCTGCTCATCCACGATAAACTGCCTTCCCGCGCAGAACTTGCGTCTTACAAAGCCAAATTGAAGGCCCTGCGTGGTTTGCCCAGTAGTGTTAAAGCGGTGTTGGAAGCGCTCCCTGCGGTAGCGCATCCCATGGATGTGATGCGTACAGGGGCTTCTGTGCTGGGTTGTACCCTGCCAGAGAAAGAAGATCACAACCTCTCCGGCGCTCGCGATATCGCTGATCGCTTGCTGGCTTCTCTCGGTTCAATACTACTTTATTGGTATCACTACAGCCATAATGGGCGCCGCATTGAAGTTGAAACCGATGATGACTCCATTGGCGGACATTTTCTCCATCTCCTGCATGGGCAAAAACCCCGTAAATCATGGGAAAAGGCAATGCATGCTTCCCTGATCCTGTATGCCGAGCATGAATTTAATGCCTCTACTTTTACCAGCCGCGTCATTGCGGGCACAGGATCAGATACCTATTCCGCCATTATCGGAGGCATCGGAGCTTTGCGCGGGCCAAAGCACGGGGGTGCCAATGAGGTTTCGTTCGACATCCAGCAACGTTATGACACTCCCGATCAGGCTGAGGCCGATATCCTTGCTCGTCTGGACAGAAAAGAAGTCATTATCGGTTTTGGTCATCCGGTTTACACCGTTTCCGATCCGCGCCATAAAGTGATTAAGGATATTTCCCTACAGCTTTCCCAAGAAGCCGGTACAACCCAAATGTATGACATCGCCAATCGCATTGAGTCCGTGATGTGGGATAACAAGGAAATGTTCCCGAATCTCGATTGGTTCTCTGCGGTGTCCTATCACATCATGGGCGTCCCCACCGCTATGTTTACACCACTATTTGTGATTGCCCGTACTTCAGGCTGGGCGGCTCATATTATTGAACAGCGCATTGATAACAAAATTATCCGTCCTTCAGCTAACTATACCGGCCCTGAAAATTTGGTGTTTAAACCCATTGATCAACGTAATTAACGCGATGTAATTAATGCAATTTAATTAACGCAATATAGTTAACACAATGTAGTTAACATAATGTAGTTAACACAACTTAAGGATTATTTATGTCTGCCTCTGTTGTTAACAACCGCCCTGATTACGATCAGGTCATTGTAGATATTGTAGATTATGTCATGGACTACATTATTACCTCTCCAATCGCTTACGCAACCGCGCACCACTGCCTTTTGGATACGTTGGGCTGCGGATTGGAAGCGCTGGAATATCCCGCCTGCACCAAATTATTGGGGCCAATTGTACCGGGCACGACAGTTCCCAATGGTGCGTGTGTGCCGGGAACTCAATTCCAGCTCGATCCTGTGCAAGCCGCATTCAACATTGGTGCCATGATCCGCTGGCTGGATTTCAATGATACTTGGCTGGCGGCTGAATGGGGGCACCCGTCTGACAATCTTGGCGGGATACTGGCGACTGCTGATTGGCTGTCAAGAAATGCAGTTGCCCGTGGAGAGCCGCCACTCATTATGTGGGATGTGCTGTCAGCCATGATTAAAGCGCATGAAATTCAGGGCTGTCTGGCATTGGAAAATGCTTTCAATAAAGTCGGCTTAGATCATGTGATTTTAGTAAAAGTAGCCTCCACTGCGGTTGTCGCCCAAATGCTGGGATTAGAGCGTGAGGAAATATTAAGTGCGGTTTCACTGGCATGGGTTGATGGACAGTCCCTGAGAACCTATCGACATACGCCCAATACCGGTTCCAGAAAATCCTGGGCTGCGGGAGATGCGACTTCCCGCGCTGTGCGTCTGGCTCTGATGGCGCAAACGGGGGAAATGGGTTATCCCTCGGCATTAACCGCGGAAACATGGGGATTTTATGATGTCTTGTTCAATGGTCAGCCCTTTAAATTCCAGCGCCCCTATGGTTCTTATGTGATGGAAAATGTGCTGTTTAAAATCTCTTTCCCGGCAGAATTCCACTCGCAGACTGCCGTAGAAGCAGCAATGATCCTGCATCAACAACTGAAAGAGAACGGTAAACGTATCGAAGATATCGCCCGCATTACGATCCGCACCCATGAAGCCTGCATCAGAATCATCGATAAACAAGGCCCACTGAATAATCCGGCAGACCGGGATCACTGCATTCAGTATATGGTTGCCATTCCATTGATTTTTGGTCGCTTGACTGCTGCGGATTATGAAGATGATGTCGCTGTCGATCCACGTATTGATGCTTTACGGGAAAAAATAATCTGTGTCGAAGATACCGACTTCACCCACGATTATCATGATCCTGAAAAACGTTCCATTGCTAATGCTCTGACGTTGGTATTTACCGATGGCACTCAGCTTGATGAAGTGATAGTTGAGTTCCCGATTGGACATGCCCGCCGCCGCAAAGAGGGTATTCCTCTATTGGAGGAAAAATTCAAAACCAATCTGGCACGTCGATTCCCTGAAGAGAGACAACAAAAAATTCTGGCGGCCTCGCTTGACCTCATGTCATTGAGAGACATCCCCGTGAACGAATACCTCGATTTGTACGTTATACAATCGATACAAAATGGATTTCAAGATTCAGCCCGACGGCAAAAGTGACCGGAGACGTGGAGGTAGCCAACAAAATTATGGCTTGAAATATCATGGAGATATCACTATCGGCGGCTTTAGTTCCAAAAGCCGCCTCTCATCTGCATGGCGCTAGGAGAGAGTATGTCATTCCAAGATTTCTATCAGCAGTCTATTGATGACCCTAACACCTTTTGGGCAGAACAAGCCAGAAGGATACACTGGCAACAGCCTTTTGAACAGGTGCTGGAACACAGTAATCCGCCCTTTGCCCGCTGGTTCTGCGGGGGAAAAACCAATCTCTGCTATAACGCACTGGATCGCTGGCTGGAAAGTCAGCCCGATGCCAAGGCGCTGATTGCAATTTCAACGGAAACCCATAGTGAAAAAGTATTCACCTACAAAGAATTACATCAGGAAGTAAACCGAGCTGCCGCCATAATGCTCTCACTTGGCGTAAAAAAAGGCGATCGGGTTGTCGTTTATATGCCTATGGTGGCTGAAGCCCTGTTTATTTTGCTGGCCTGTGCTCGTATCGGGGCGATCCACTCAGTGGTCTTTGGTGGTTTTGCTTCCCATAGCCTCGCCGCCCGGTTAGATAACGCCGAACCTGTTTTAGTCGTCTCTGCGGATGCAGGGTCACGCGGAGGTAAAATCATGCCCTACAAACCTCTGCTGGATGAAGCCATTGAACTCGCAAATCACACACCACGCCATGTTCTGATGGTTAACCGTAGGCTGGCTGACATCAATTGGGTAGAAAACAGAGATGTGGATTTCGCCACATTGCGGCAGGAACATCTTGATGCCAGCGTTCCTGTCACATGGCTTGAATCCAACGAAACCTCCTGTGTACTCTATACTTCAGGCACAACAGGAACCCCCAAAGGTGTGCAACGAGATGTCGGCGGTTATGCTGTGGCACTGGCAACATCCATGGACGTTATTTTTGGAGGTAAAGCTGGCGGCGTTTTCTTTTGTACATCGGACATTGGCTGGATTGTTGGTCATTCTTATATTATCTATGCCCCCCTGATCGCGGGTATGGCAACCATCATGTATGAAGGGCTGCCGATACGCCCGGATGCCAGTATTTGGTGGCAAATTGTCGAGAAACATCACGTCACCAAAATGTTTTCTGCTCCCACCGCGATCCGTGTCCTGAAGAAATATCCGACGGACGTTATCGCAAAATATGATATTTCATCGCTTGAAACGCTCTATCTGGCAGGCGAACCCCTTGATGAACACACTGCCCGCTGGATTACCGAAATCATTAACGTACCCGTGATCGATAATTATTGGCAAACCGAAACAGGCTGGCCGATTATGACCATTGCGCAGAGTCTGGATGACAGACCCAGCCGCTTTGGCAGTACTGGCTTCCCTATGTACGGTTTTAACGTCAGACTGATCAACGAACTGACAGGCCAAGAGTGTGGTGACAACGAAAAAGGAATACTGGTCATTAAAGGCCCGCTCCCTCCCGGCTGCATCCAAACCATCTACGGCGACGATACCCGTTTTATCAATACTTACTGGAAAGATTTTGATCAGCAGGTCTATTCAACATTTGACTGGGGCATTCGTCACAGTGACGGCTACTATTTTATTCTGGGGCGTTCCGATGATGTGATTAATGTTTCAGGTCATCGTTTGGGAACGCGAGAAATAGAAGAGTGTATCGCCAGCCATCAGGATGTGGCAGAAGTTGCGGTAATTGGCATCAAAGATGAAGTGAAAGGCCAAGCCGCAGTTGCTTTTGCCGTTCTCAAGGAGGGGCGGGAAATCCAGAATTCTGACCATTTTGCTGCTTTAGAAAAAGAGTTGATGGGGTTGGTTGATAAGAAAATCGGGAGTGTCGGACGTCCGGCTCGCGTCTATTTTGTGGCTCAGTTACCAAAAACTCGCTCAGGAAAAATGTTACGCCGCACTATGCAGGCCATTTGTGAAGGACGTGAGCCAAGCGATATTGCCCTGATTGAGAACCCTGCTTCATTGGAAGTCATTCGGGACGCAATTTTTCATTAGAAAAATCAGGTGAAGGGTTATCCCCGTGATAACGACTGATATTTGGTATGGTCGTGTTGATGAATTGACTATTCATGCAGCTCATGCAGCTCATGCAGCTCATGCAGCTCATGCAGCTCATGCAGCTCATGCAGCTCATGCACCACAGATCATACCAAGTATTCAGACAAACAGGGCGTTATTAACTATGCTACCCCTTGACACTTATTAGAAAGTGACACTATTTCTAAAATAGATTATTTCGTTTAGTCATCATTTAATAGGGCGGGGTTATTATGCACCTGTACTACATTTTCCCAGCTACTTTTTACCCATTCCCGCTCCGTTCCTACACGGAGCTTTTTTTTTGCCCGTATTATCCGATTAGACATCATCTATAGTAACTGGCTCATCAGATAACGATACAGACGAGCGGCGTTCTCTGGAGGCAATCCAATAAATTTCTTGTTCATCTCAATGAGTATTTCACAGCTTTTTTCTTTATTTGTATTGGCACTTTGAGGGGAACCCAAGTTAAATAAAAATAAAATAATCACTTTAATTATAATCAAGGGAAATGGATTATTACTTATACATTCTTAAATAATATAGTTTAAGTCAGGGTACACAATGCACCCTGTATAATAAGATGATACTGCGTAGATTAATGGGCTATTTCGGGTTCTTTTGCCGCAGCTTCTACCCATTCAATCATTGCCGGATGCTTCAACATACGATCAATCCAGCCCTGACTACCAGCAGAAAACTTCAGCCCATAAGTGTGAGCACGAAAAGCCACTGGAGCATAAAACGCATCAACAGCCGTGAATTTATCACCTGCCAGCCATTGACCACCAAATTTAGTTAATCCTTCTGACCAGAGAACATCGATTCGGTCTATATCATTTTGCAGTTCCGGTGTGACTTCATCCCGTTTAATTATATTGGAACAATTCATCGGGCAAATCTGACGTAATGCAGCAAAACCGGAATGCATTTCTGCCGCAGTACTTCTCGCCCATGCTCTGGCTATTTTATCTGATGGCCATACCTGTGCATATTCTTCAGCGATATATTCTGCAATCGCCAACGAATCCCAAACAGTCATTTCTCCATCAATCAAACAAGGAACCAAACCACTAGGTGAAAACGCCTTGAATTTCTCATGACTACTTTTACCATCCTCAAAATAACTCAGCCGTTCATGAAAAGGGATCTCCAGTGCTTTGAGTAAAATCCACGGGCGTAGTGACCAGGAAGAGTAATTTTTATTGGCTATCCACAATGTATACATCGACTTTCTCTCTATAATGATTAACATGATGTGACTGCATAAAAAATATTACAATGCCTGACGACAAGATAAAAGAGATGGATAAAATAATATTTAATAAATATATCCCGTAACAGGCAAGCTAAAAAAACCAGATTTAAAAAACATTAAAAATAATTAAATATAAGAATATAACCAAAAGAAATATAACTATACACAGAGTTTAGATTTATCTCTCCTCTTATCTGGAATAATTTTTTTCCATTTTATTATTGATAAATTTTGATATTCTTAACCAAATTATTTGGTTAAGATTCACAAAAATAAAATCTTATTTTTATCTACTATAATAAACAAACTTTCTCACTGACACTCAATGTATGCTTTTTATACTAATAATCTTCAGATGATCAAAAAGAAGGAAACTGTATGCTATTAAAAAATACTTCCACACGCTTTGGTCATATTTCTGTTCTAATCCATTGGTCAGTCGCCCTCGCTGTTTACGGGATGTTTGCCCTTGGATTATGGATGGTGACATTAAGCTATTATGATACTTGGTATCATCAGGCTCCGGGACTGCATAAAAGTATCGGTATATGCCTCTTCATTATTATGATATTCCGCGTCATATGGCGGTTTATTTCTCCTCTGCCAAAACCGCTGGCAAGCTACAGCCACTTCACACGCATCAGTTCAAAACTGATTCAGTTCACGCTCTATATCGTCCTGTTCAGCATTCTGATCAGCGGATATTTGATTTCTACCGCAGATGGTGAATCCGTTAGCGTTTTTGGATGGTTCGAAATTCCCGCCACTCTGGCAGAACAGGGAATACAGGCTGATGCTGCCGGTATTATTCATCTTTATCTTGCCTGGATTCTTGTGGTGATTTCTCTATTACATGGGCTGGCGGCATTAAAACATCACTTTATTGACCGAGATATCACATTGAAAAGAATGTTTGGTTTCACTTCCGATATAAAATAAATTCTGGAGAATTACTATATGTTTACAAAAATGATGTTTACAAAAATGATGTTTAAAAAAACTATGCTTAAAAAAGCGTTAATCGGCCTGACTGCGGGTACTTTATTGATGGGTACTGGTTCTGCAATGGCAGCTAACTATAAAATCGATACTGATGATCAACATGCCTTTATTAAATTTCGCATCCAACATTTGGGTATGAGCTGGCTTTACGGGGGTTTCAGTAAATTTGACGGCAAATTTACGTTCGATGCACAAAATCCTGCGGCCGATAAAGTTAACGTCATTATTAAAACAAATAGTATCGATACCAATCATGCTGAACGCGACAAGCATCTGCGCAGCCCTGATTTTTTGAACGTTATAAAATATCCAGAGGCTGCATTCACTTCTACCGAGGTCAAAAAAACGGGAGAGGGCTACACTATTATCGGTGATCTGACGCTGAATGGTGTGACCAAACCTGTGTCACTACATGCCAAATTAATGGGAGAAGGCAAAGATCCATGGGGAGGATACCGAGCAGGTTTTGAAGCCAATGGAAAAATCAAACTGAAAGATTTTAATGTAAAAAGCGATCTGGGGCCAAAATCTCAGGAAGTCGAGCTGATCATTTCTGTTGAAGGGATAAGAGAAAAAGCCTGATACTTTTTTGCATCATCTAATATAGTATTTCAAAATCAGAACCACCCGCA